>CAZCJT010000039.1:0-12281 GCA_964498565.1 uncultured Acidimicrobiaceae bacterium | reverse complement strand
CGCTCGGGCTCCTGGCCCTCCTCCTCGCCGGCGCGGCCATCGCGGTCGGCGTCCGGGTCATGCGTCGGGGCGCACGCACCGCCGCCTTCCCCTTCGCCCGCCTGGGCGTGGTCCTCGGGATGATCGGCGTGCTGCTGGGCGTCGTCAGCCTGGCGATGCAGCTCCTGGACTGACGCGGTCGCCGGGCTCGGGGTCCTCCGGGGTGGGCGGCGGGCCGAGCAGCGGTGCGTAGTCGGCCGCGAGCCGGTCGAAGTCGAGATCGCGGAGGAAGCGGCTGAACGCGACCTGCGCCGCCAGGGCGTTGACGTCCCGAAACACCTCGGGCAGGAACGCCGGGGGCGCGATGAGGCCCTCGTCGTGGAGCGCGTTGACCGCGCCCATGTGGTTGATGTCGACCTTGCCGCAGAAGAGCAGCGGCACCCGGTCGAGCCGCCCGGTCCGGATGGCGACCCGGACGTAGGCGTAGGTGAGCACCAGCCCCTTGCCGTACCCGAGGTCCTTGGTGAAGGGCCGGCCGGTCGGGGTCGAGCCGCGGAACACCCGCATCACCAGCTGCCAGCACTCGTCCTCGTCGAGGCCCATGGTCCGGAAGTGCTCGACGACCTCGACGAAGCTGGCACCGTCCTCGGCGAGGGCGATGGCCTCGATGCGGTCGGCGATGCGCAGCAACCGCACCGGGTGCGAGGTCAGCGACAGGATCTCGGTGAGGGTGGCCAGGCCCTCCTGGGTGACGTTGACCGGCGGCGGCGCCTTGCCGAGGAACGTGCAGTGCGGCTGCGCCCGGCCGTTGTCGCTGGTGCCGACGTGCACCCAACCCTCGTGGGACTCGAGCTGCTCCAGCTGGCGCTCGGAGAACATGGCGTCGGCGCGCAGCTTGATGTAGTTCGACCCGGCGGCGGCGTCGGCCACGATGCCGTCGTCGAGCACGACCTCGACCATGCCGGCCCCCATCGACTCGTCGAGGCGGGCCTGGAGCTGGACCACCGCGGCGTCCCCGTCGATGGTGCGCTCGTCGCGCTCGTCGATGGGCAGGTCGGTGACCCAGCTGAGGGCAGCCCGGAACTGGCCGGCCAGGTCGGCCACCCGGGGCCCGCCGGCGTGGAAGACGTCGTCGGTCGTGCCGTACAGCTGGGCGGCCAGCGGGCCGAAGGCGTCGGTGCCGCGGGCCCCGAGCATGTCGAGCGTGACGCGGTACTGCTCGCAGGTGCGCTTCAGCAGCTGCGCCATCGTGGAGGTGGTGCCGAGCGAGGTGTTGATGCGCAGCTCGATGTCGAGGAAGTGCTCTCGAGCCGCATCGAGGTCGAAGCCGAGGTCCCGTCGCTCGTACCAGCCGGCGTCGACGGCGGGCTGCTCCCGGCACCCGGAGGCGAAGAAGTCCTCCCGCACCTGGTCGTCCCACTTGATGGCGTTGAGGATGCGGACCGGGCCCTGGGCCTCGACGATCGCGTCGGAGATCGCCCGGACCGTCTCCTCGTAGGTCTCTGCCATGGTCCGCCAAGGATGGCCGACGGGACCCCGCCGGCAGCGCTTCTTGCAGGAAACGGACGAGCCAGACAGACTCGCCTTGACTGATCAGTCAACTTTCGCGATCCCTCAGGAGACACCCATGGCAACCGCCGTCATCGTCGACGCCGTCCGCACCGCCGGCGGCAAGCGCTTCGGCCAGCTGTCCGGCTGGCACCCCGCCGACCTCGCCGCCGAGACGCTCACGGCCCTGGCCGAGCGCAACGGCCTCGACCCCACGCTGGTCGACGACGTCGTCATGGGCTGCGTCATGCAGGTGGGCAACCAGGGCGTCAACATCGGCCGCAACGCCGTGCTGGCCGCCGGCTGGCCCGAGACCGTGCCCGCCACCACCGTCGACCGCCAGTGCGGCTCGAGCCAGCAGGCCGCGCACTTCGCCGCCCAGGGCGTCATCGCCGGGGCCTACGACATCGCCATCGCCGCCGGCGTGGAGGTCATGACCACCACCCCGATGGGGGCCTCGATCATCCCCGGCTCCCTCCCCTTCGGTCCCAAGGCCGCCGGCCGCTACGCCGACGTCGAGTACATCGACGGCTGGAAGGGCCTGATCCCCCAGGGCGTGTCCGCCGAGATCATCGCCAACAAGTGGGACCTGTCCCGCGAGGAGCTCGACCAGATCGGCCTCGACAGCCAGCTCCGCGCCGCCCGGGCCCGCGACGAAGGCCGCTTCGACAACGAGATCATCCCGGTCCGGGTCAAGAAGCTCGACAAGGAGACCGGCGAGCTCATCGACACCGGCGACGCCATGGCCACGGCCGACGAGGGCATCCGCGACACCACGATGGAGACCCTGGGCAACCTGAAGCCGGCGTTCATCCCCGACGGCAAGGTCACGGCCGGCAACTCCTCCCAGATCTGCGACGGGGCCTCGGCCCTGCTGATCATGTCCGAGGAGAAGGCCAAGGAGCTCGGCCTCACCCCGCGGGCCCGCTTCCACACCTTCGCCCTCGCCGGCGTGGACCCGGTCACCATGCTGACCGGCCCGATCCCGGCGACGTCCAAGGTGCTGGAGCGCTCCGGCGGCCTCACCATGGACGACATCGACCTGTTCGAGGTCAACGAGGCCTTCGCCTCGGTCGTCGGTGCCTGGCAGAAGGAGCACAGCGCCGACATGAGCAAGGTCAACGTCAACGGCGGCGCCATCGCCCTCGGCCACCCGCTCGGCGGCTCCGGCGCCAAGCTCATGGCCACGCTGCTCAACGAGCTCGAGCGCACCGGCGGCCGCTACGGCCTCCAGACGATGTGCGAGGGCGGCGGTCTGGCCAACGCCACCATCATCGAGCGCCTCGGCTGACCGTTCTGGCCTACCGATCCCCTCGCATGCGAGGGATCTCGTAGGCCAGAACGGAACTCTCGACGCCCCGTCGGTCACCGGCGGGGCGTCGTCGCGCCCGGGGACGCGTCGCTGCCGGCCCGGCCGGGGCCGGCCGGTACCCTCCGGGCATGTCGAAGCTGAACCCGCGCTGGCTGGCGATCGGCACAGCGATCGTCGTCGTGGGTTCGCTCGTGTCCGACGTTGGGGTCTTCTCGCTGATCATGGCCGTGCTGGCCGGCGCCCTCATCTTCAAGGTCGGCTTCGCCATCCTCGGCGGGATGGCCCAGCCGATCCCCGAGCCGCCGCCGGCCGGCGAGCTGCGCAAGGTCAAGATCGAGTACCGCTGCACCATCTGCGGCACCGAGATCCGCATGACGGTGGCCAACGACGAGATGCCGGACCCGCCCCGCCACTGCCTCGAGGACATGGACCTCGTCACACCCGTGGAGTGACGTCCGTCACCACGCATGGGAGGCGGCTGCCCACCTGACGTGTTCCTTTCCACAGGTGAGGCACAGCCTGGGGATGCCCGATCGGCGCACGTCGGGAACTGTGGACAACACGGCGGATGCCAGCGCTGGCCCTGATGGTGCTGTGGACAACCCGTGGATGGTCCATGTGGACCATCCCGGTCGGCTCAGTGGAACTGCGTCGAGGTGACGATCCCGCCCAGCACCAGGCCGAGGCCGAGGAGCAGGTACTTGTTGTCGGTGGCGCCCGGCAGCAGGCCGAGGTAGTTGAGGAAGATCACCAGCGCACCGAGCCCGAGCAGCGTGAACATCAGCACCGGGACCCAGGTGGGGCTGACCTTGAACTCCTGGGGGATGGGCGCCGTGTAGCGGCCCGAACCGCTCTCGCGCACCTCACCGGCGGCGTGGCCCTTGGAGATGGCGTGCCGGGCTCCGGAGCCGCTGCCCCCCTTGGGGGTCGTGCGACCGGTGTCGCCCTTCTTCTTGCGATCCTGTCGTGCCACGGTGGCAACGGTAGTCCTCGACCGTCGACGGGCCCGGAACGCGATGCGTCCGCGGCGCCGTGGGTACGGTCGGGCGGTGCCCGTGCAGCCCACCGACCGAGTCCTCGCCGCCGTCGACATCGGCACCAACTCGGTGCACATGGTCATCGCCCGGGTGGGCGACGAGGGCCGCATGGAGATCCTCGAGCGCGAGAAGGACATGGTGCGTCTCGGCCGGTCGGCCGGCGACATGAAGGAGCTGGCCCCCGACGCCATCGACCGCGGCGTCGCCGCCCTGAAGCGCTGCCGGAGCGTGGCCGACGCCCTCGGCGCCGAGATCGCCGCGGTCGCCACGTCAGCGGTCCGGGAGGCCGAGAACCGAGCCGAGTTCCTCGACCGGGCGTGGGACGAGGCGGGGGGCTCGGTGGAGGTCATCTCGGGCGTCGAGGAGGCCCGCCTCATCCACCTCGGCGTCCTGCAGGCGCTGCCGATCTACGACGATCGGGTGCTGCTGTGCGACATCGGTGGCGGTTCGACCGAGGTGCTGCTCGGCCAGCGGGGCGACGTGCTGGCCAGCCGCAGCTTCCGCCTCGGCGCCATCCGCATGACCGAGGGGTTCTTCGCCGGGGACCTGGTGAAGCCCAAGCACGTCGAGCGAGCCCGCCAGCACGCCGAGACGATCCTCAGCCCCTTCGGCGCCGAGGTGGCTTCGGCCGGCTACGACACCGTGGTCGGCGCGTCCGGCACCATCGAGACCGTGGTGGCCATGGCCCTCGCGGCCAGGGGCGAGGGTGCCGGGCTGCGGACGTTGAACGCCCAGCGCATCACCGCGGCGGAGGTGACCGACGTGGTGGGGCTGCTGGCCGCCACCTCCGACGCCGCCGAGCGGGCCGCGCTGCCCGGCATGGACGCCAAGCGGGCCGACATCCTCCTCGGGGGCGCCGTGATCCTCGAGCAGTTCGTGCGCACCTGTGGCGTCGAGGAGCTGGTGTTCTCCGACTACGCGCTGCGGGAGGGCGTGCTGCTCGACCAGGCCCGCCGCCGCTCGGGCGCCACGCTGCACCACCTGCAGGACCTGCGACGGCGCTCGGTGCTCCACCTGATGGAGCTCACCGACGAGCACCCCCGTCACTCCGAGGAGATCGCCCGCCACGCCCTGGACCTCTTCGATGGGCTCCGCGGCCTGCTGGAGCTGGACGACGAGGCCCGCCCGCTCCTGGAGGCCGCCGCCCTCCTCTGCAACGTGGGCGCCTTCATCTCACACTCCGGCCACCACAAGCACAGCTACTACGTGATCCGGAACAGCGAGCACCTGGCCGGCTTCACCGACCGCGAGATCGAGCTCATCGCCCAGGTCGCCCGCTACCACCGCAAGTCGGCGCCCAAGTCGAAGCACGACGAGTGGCGTGGGCTGCGGCGCAGCGACCGCGAGCTCGTGGTCCGGCTGGCGGCCGTGCTGCGGATCGCCATCGGCCTCGACCGCTCCCACCGCAACCGGGTGGCCCGCACCTCGGTCGAGTGCAGCGACGGCACGGTTCGGGTCGTGCTCCATCCGGACGGTGACGCCCCGGTCGATCTCGAGCTGCACGCCGCCGAGCTGCGCAGCGGCCTGCTCGAGGAGGTGACGGGTCGGACCGTCGAGGTCCGGGTGGGCGGGACCGAGCCCTAGAGCGCCAGCTGCACGGCGATGCCGCCGTCCACCGCATCGGCCAGTGCGGCGTCCGCGGCCATGAAGAGCCCGTCGGGGTCGCCGGCGTTGGCGGGGTAGCTCGCCAGTCCGGCGTTGAGGTCGACCGGCACCACCGCGCCGCCGGCGAAGCGGAACTCGCCGGTGAGCTCACCGAGCAGCTCGCGGACCGTGGAGTACGCCGTCCGGGCCGCCACGCCGGGCAGGACGATGGCGACCTCGTCGCGCCGGGTGGACCCCAGCACGGCGGGGGGCGGCAGCAGGGGACGGGCCCGCTCGACCAGGGTGCGCAGGAGGTGGTCGAAGCCCTCGCCGCCCACCTCGTGCAGGACATCCGCGACCGCCCGGATCCGCACGATGGCGAGGGACAGCTTGCCGTCGGTGCCGGCGGCGCGGGCCAGGGAGATCTCGTCGGCCAGCCGGGCCTCGAGGTACTCCTGGGTCAGCAGCTCCCGGCGCAGGTCGCGCCCGCGCCCCTCGAGCTCCCGGGCCCGCTCGATGCGCTCGTGCACCAGGTCGGCGAGCACGTTGGTGTTGAACGGCTTGGCCACGAAGGCGTCGAGGCCGGTCGGCTTGCGGAAGCCGGGCACCGCGGTGGCGTGGGCCGAGACCATGATCACGGGCGTGAACGCCCAGTGCTCGTCCCCCCGCATCTGCCGGTAGGCCTCGAGGCCGGAGAAGCCACGCAGGCGCACGTCGAGCAGGACCAGATCGGGCTCGTCGTCGTGGAGGGCGGCGATGACCTCGCCGGGGTCCGTGGGGTCGAGGTGGACGAAGTCGTAGCCCGCGGCGCGGAAGTACGCCCGCAGGAAGGCCGCGATGTCGGGCTCGTCCTCGACGCAGAGCACGCGCCGCGTGGCTGCCAGGCGACGGGCGACGGGACCGAGCTTGGGTTCTCCCACCATGAAGGCCTCTAGCATCCCATGCCGTGGGTGCACGCGTGCTGGTCATCGACAACTACGACTCGTTCGTGTTCAACCTGGTCCAGTACCTCGGCGAGCTCGGTGCCGAGCCCATCGTGCGGCGCAACGACGAGATCGACCTCGCCGGCGTCGAGGCGCTCGATCCCGACGCCATCCTCATCTCGCCCGGCCCCGGCACCCCCGATCAGGCCGGCATCTCCTGCGAGCTGATCCGGCAGTGGGCGGGTCGTCGGCCGATCCTGGGCGTCTGCCTCGGCCACCAGGCCATCGGGGAGGTGTTCGGCGGCGACGTCGTCCGGGCCGGGCAGGTGATGCACGGCAAGACATCGCCGATCCAGCACGACGGCGCCGGCGTCTTCGCCGGCCTGCCCCAGCCCTTCGAGGCCACCCGCTACCACTCGCTGGTGGTCGACCCGGCCACGCTGCCCGACGTCCTCGAGGTCACCGCCTGGACCGAGCCCGACGTGGGGGCGGGCCGGGTGATCATGGGCCTGCGCCACCGGGACCACGACGTCGAGGGCGTCCAGTTCCACCCGGAGTCGATCCTCACCGGCACCGGGCACCAGATCCTCCAGCGCTTCCTGGACCGGGTGGCGTCGACCGCGCCCGAGGGCGCGCCCGCCGGCTGATCACTCCTCCGGCGACGTCGTGGGCGTGGTCGTGGTGGTCGGCGGCAGCACCTCGCTGCGGCCCACCGTGATGGTGACGGTCGAGCCCACGTCGGCCCGCTGACCGCCGCCCGGCGACTGGGCCAGCACCCGGCCGTCGTCGGGGCTCCCCGCCGGCAGGGGCTGGTCGGTGACCTCGATCTCGAAGCCGGCCAGGCCGAGCTCCTGGCGGGCGGTGTCCTCGGTCTTCTCGACCACGTTGGGGACGATGACCTGCTCGCGGCCGGCGGACACGACGAGGGTCACGGTCTCGCCCACCTCGAGCACGGTGCCCACGCTGGGGTTCGTGCGGATGACCGTGCCCTGCGGGACGATGGTGGAGTTCTCGAGGGCCTGGGCGACCTCGAACCCCTGCTGGGCCAGGATGCCCTCGGCCTCGGTCGCGGTGCGCCCGGCCAGCTCGGGTACCGGCCGCTCCTCGGCGCCCTGCGAGATCTGGAGGGTGATGGTGGCCGACAGCGGGGCCTCGTCGCCGGCGGCCGGGTTCTGTGCCACGACCTCGCCGGCCTCGGCGTCGGGGTCGAACACCGGCTCGGGGCGGATGTCGCGGAAGCCGGCGTCGCCGAGCAGGGACCGGGCGTCGGCCTCGGTGAGCCCCACGACCTCGGGCACCTCGACGCGCTGCTCGCCGCTGGAGACGGTGAGGGTGACCTCGCCACCGGCCTCGAGCTCGCTGCCGGCCGCCGGGTCCTGCCCGCTGACCTCGCCGTCTTCGAAGTCGGGGTTCTCCTCGTACTCGGTGCGGACGGTGAAGTCGGCTCCCTCGAGCAGCGCCCGGGCCGCATCCTCCTGCTGCCCGATCACGTTGGGAACGGTCCCGGTGGCGACGGGCTCGTCGTCGCCGGAGTCGAACACGCCGAGGGTCTGGGCCAGCAGGAACAGGACGCCCGCCATCACGGCGAGGAGCAGGAGCATCACGGCGATGAACGCGCCGTTGCGCTTGGGCGGCTCGGCGTAGTCGTCCTCGTAGTAGTCGTCCTCGGCGTAGGCGGCGTAGGCGGAGGTGGCCGCCGGTGACGCCGTCGTGACCGGGATGGCCTGGGTCGAGTCGACCGGCGGCGCGGCAGCGACGACGGGCGGGGTGGCCACCGAGATCTGGACGCCCTCGCGGTAGCGGCGCAGGTCGGCGCGCAGGTCCTCGGCCGAGGGGTACCGGCCCGGGGGCGTCTTGGCCAGGCACTTGAGGATGATGGCCTCGAGCGTCGGGTCGAGATCGGCGTTGATCTGGCGGGGTGGGGTGGGCTGCTCCTGCACGTGCTGGTAGGCCACGGCGAGGGGATCGTCACCCCGGAACGGCGGGCGGCCGCACACCATCTCGAACAGCACGATGCCGAGGCTGTAGACGTCGGAGCGGGGGTCGACCGGACGGCCCTGGGCCTGCTCGGGCGAGAAGTAGGTGGCCGTGCCCATGACCTGGCCGGCCTGGGTGAGGTCCTCCTCCTGGCCGGCGGAGATGGCCCGGGCGATGCCGAAGTCGGTGACCTTGACCTGGCCGTCGGTGGACAGCAGGACGTTGCCCGGCTTGATGTCGCGGTGGACCACGCCGTTCTTGTGGGCGAAGCCGAGGGCGGCGGCGATGTCGATGCCGATGTCGGCGGCCCGGGCGGGCAGCAGCGACCCCTCCTGGCGCAGCACGTCGGCGAGGCTGCGGCCGGCCACGTACTCCATCACGATGAAGTAGGTGCCGCCCTCCTCGCCCCAGTCGTAGACCCCGACGATGTTCGGGTGGTTCAGGTTGGCCGAGTCCTGTGCCTCGCGCCGGAAGCGCTGCACGAAGCTGGGGTCGGCGGCGTACTGGGGGAACAGGACCTTGACCGCCACCGGTCGGTCGAGCAGCTGGTCCCGGGCGAGGTAGACGTCGGCCATGCCGCCGCGGGCGAGGCGGCGGTGCAGCTCGTAGCGGCCGCCGTAGACGACTGGTCCCTGGTCAGACATGGCGCCGGGCACTCTACGGCAGGTCGCGCGACCCGTTGGCTACGCCCCACCACCCTGTGCGGCCAGCACCGTCTCCATCACGGCCCGGGCGATGGGCGCGGCCACCTGCCCGCCGGTCTGCTCCGAGGCACCGGGCTGGCCCTCGACCAGCACGGCGACCGCGACGGAAGCGGGCTGCCCGGGCGGGCCTGCGAACCCGATGATCCAGGCGTGGGATCGGGGCGGATCGGTGCCCAGCTGCGCGGTGCCCGTCTTGCCGCCGACCTCCATGCCGGGGATCAGCAGGTTGCGGGCCGTGCCCCGTTCGGCGACCTCGATCATCGCCCGCCGCAGGATGTCGGCGTGCTCGGCCGACACGGCCCGGCGCCACTGGCTGGGCTGGGGGTCCTCGACCACGGAGTTGTCGTCATCGCGGATGTCGGCCACCACCCGGGGCGTCATGACGCGGCCCTCGTTGGCGACGGCGGCGGCGACGAGAGCCATCTGGAGCGGCGTGGCCGACACGTCGTTCTGGCCGATGCCGGTCTGGGCCAGGGCCGGCAGGTTCTGGTCGAAGTCGGTGGGGAAGACCGACCGGGCGGGGGCGGGCAGGTCGATGGGCGGGGCCTCGTTGAACCCGAAGGACTGCGCCCGGTCGACCATCGTCTCGGCACCGAGGTCGACGGCCATCTGTGCGAAAGCGGTGTTGCAGGACACCCGGAGGATGTCGAACAGGTTCCCGCCGCAGGTGGAACCGCCGAAGTTGCGCAGCGGGCGGGTGGTCTGCGGCGGCGTGTACTCGCGGGTGGTCGGGTAGACCGGCTGCTCGGCCGTGACGGCCCCCGAGCTGAGGCCGGCGGCGGCGGTCACGACCTTGAACGTGGAGCCGGGGAAGAAGCGCTCGCGGTAGGTCTTGGCCAGCAGCGGGTCGCGCTCGTCGGCCTGGAACAGCGCGAACGCGTCGTTGGCGGCTCCGAAGTCGTGGGTGGCGAGCGCGTTGGGGTCGAACGACGGCCACGACCACATCGCCAGCAGCTCGCCCGAGCGGGGGTCGATGGCCACGACCGAGCCCTGCCGGTCGCCGAGCAGGTCCTTGGCCACCCGCTGCGCATCGGCCCGCAGGCTGAGTCGGACGTCGCCGACCCGGTCGCGGTCGACGAACAGGTCGTCGAAGTCGCGGAACGACAGGTCGAGGGTGCGGCCGGCGAGCTGGGCGTTGTAGGTGTCCTCGACACCGGTCGAGCCGAGGTTGAGGGAGAAGTAGCCGACGGTGTGGGCGAACAGGTCGCCCTCCGGGTACGTGCGGGCGAAGTCGAAGCGGGCGCCCTCGGGCGTGGCGTCGGAACGGGCCACCACGACCTCGTCGGCGGTGACGATCGTGCCCCGCGGGGCGTCGAAGTCGCGCAGGATCGACCGGGTGTTGCCGGGGTTGTCCTTGAGCTCCTGGGCGCCGAAGACGGTGACCCGGTTCAGCTGCACGAAGAGCAGCAGGAAGCAGGCCAGCAGCCCGACGCCGAGCTTGGCGATCTGGTTGCTCACGCGCCGGCCCTCGCCGTGCTCTGGGCCGCCACGCTGTTGTCCGAGATCCGCAGCAGCAAGGCGAGCAGGACGTAGTTCATCACCAGGCTGGACCCGCCGTAGCTCACGAAGGGCAGGGTCACGCCCGTGAGCGGCAGGGTGCGGGTGATCCCGCCGATGATGATGAAGGTCTGGACGCCGAGCAGCGTGGTGAGGCCGGTGGCGAGGAGCGTGTCGAAGGCCGAGTCGGCGCGGAGGGCGACGCGCAGGCCGGCGCCGACCATGAGGAGGTAGGCGCACAGCACGGCGGCGGCGCCCAGCAGGCCGAGCTCCTCGCCGATGGCGGCGAAGATGAAGTCGGTCTCCACCTCGGGGATGCGGGTGGGCGTGCCGAGGGCGAGGCCGGTGCCGGCGATGCCGCCGTCGGCGAGGGCGTAGGAGGCCTCGACGATCTGGTACCCCTCGTCGGCGGCCACCGGCCATGGGTCCAGCCACACCTCGACCCGGTCGCGGACGTGGGAGAACTGCGAGTAGGCGAAGGTGGCCCCGGCGAGGAACAGGGTGCCGCCGAGGGTCAGGTACGTCGTACGGCCGGTGGCGACCCACAGCATCACGACGAACAGGACGAAGAACAGCAGTGAGGAGCCGAGGTCCTTCTGCAGCGTCATCACCGCCAGCGAGATGCCCCAGGCGAGCAGGATCGGGCCGAGGTGCTTGGGGTCGGGCAGGTGCAGGGGACCGAGCCGGAACGTCGACAGCGCGAGGAGCTCACGGCGCTCGACGAGGTAGCCGGCGAAGAAGATGGCGAGCACGATCTTGGCCGCTTCGCCGGGCTGGAAGTTGGCCGGGCCGATCGAGATCCAGATCCGGCTGCCGTTGATCGTGCGTCCGACGACGGGCAGCAGGGGCAGCAGGAGCAGCACGAGCCCGATGGCGGCGAAGGTGTAGCGGTAGCGCTCCAGGCTGCGGCTGCGCCGCACGAACAGGAGCGTGGCGATGAAGGCTCCGATGCCGATGGCGGTCCACATCGCCTGGAGCCCGGCGAGGCGACCGCCGTCGGACTGGGCCTCGTCGAGGCGGACGATGAACACGTAGCCGATGCCGTTCAGGAGGGCGGCCAGCGGGAGCAGGATGCCGTCGGCGTCGGGGGCGAGGCGGCGGACCGCGAGGTGGGCGGCCACCAGCAGGCCGAGCACCATGCCGAGGAACGGCACGAGGTTGGCCGGGATCTCGGCGTCGCGCCCCAGCCCGGCGAGCGCGTAGGCGCCGCTGGTGATGAGGGCACCCACCACGATCAGGCCGAGCTCGGTGCGTCGGCGGAGCACGATCACCCGACGCCGGCCCCCGTCGTCGTGGGTGCCACCGGGGCGGTGGTGGTGGTCGAGGTGGGCGCCGTGGTCGTGGTGGTGGTCACCGACGGGCGGGTGTCCTCGATGCGGTCCTCGAGGTTCGTGACGTAGCGGCGGGCCCGCTGGAGGGTGGGCTGGGTGACGCCGGACTCGAGGTCGTCGAGGACGGCGGGCGGCACGTCATCGGCGTCGATGCCGGTGTCCTCCACGGCCGTGGGGTCGAACCAGAGGAAGCCTCCGGGCCGGCCCTGGAAGATGACCACCTGCTCGCCGTCGATGCCGACGTGGTACGTGTCCTCGGCGTAGCGGTAGGCCAGGAAGCCGCCGGCGGCCAGCAGGGCGACGATGGCACCGACGAAGGCCAGGGAGCGCAGGGTCACGGCCCGGGGCGCCTTGGTGGCCGGGTCGTCCTCGGGGCGGGGCGGTCGGGG
>CAZCJT010000038.1:0-12374 GCA_964498565.1 uncultured Acidimicrobiaceae bacterium | reverse complement strand
GGGCCGGCGTGGACCTCGAGGGGCACCGCATCGCCCTCGCCGTGACCACCGCCGTCGCCCTCCCCGTGCTGCTCCTCGGGCACCCGGCGCGCCGGGAACTGTCCCCGCGCGGCGGTACCATCGT
The DNA here is from genome assembly GCA_964498565.1 of uncultured Acidimicrobiaceae bacterium. GTDB lineage: Bacteria > Actinomycetota > Acidimicrobiia > Acidimicrobiales > Salinilacustritrichaceae > Salinilacustrithrix. Next base: position 12,250 of record CAZCJT010000038.1, on the reverse strand, counting down.
GCGTCGCCCGTCCTCGGGTCCCACCCATGGCACCGCCCGCCTCCCCGAGCCCCTCTCGGAAGCCGGCCAAGGGCAAGCCGGCGCCACCGCGCCGTAGCTTCCTCTGGCGGTTCCGCCGCAGCCTCTTCCTCGGCGCGCTCCTCTTCGTCGGCAGCATCGCCGGCGCCGGGTTCGTCCTCGCCCAGGTCGACGTCCCCGACCCCGACCCGCTGCTGCAGTCCACGTTCGTGTGCGCCGCCGACGTCGTCGAGGGCTGCGGCGCCGACAACGCCATGGCCAAGCTCTCCGGCGAGGAGGACCGGGTCTCTGTCCCCCTCGAGGAGATGCCCCAGATCTTCATCGACGCCGTCCTCGCCGCCGAGGACCGCCAGTTCTTCTCCCACTCCGGCATCGACCCGATGGGCATCGCCCGGGCCATCTACCGGGACGTCAAGGGCGAGGGCGTGCAGCAGGGCGGGTCCACCATCACCCAGCAGTACGCGAAGAACGCGTTCTTGTCCTCCGAGCGCACGATCACCCGCAAGCTCAAGGAGGCCGTCCTCGCCGTCAAGCTCGAGCGCGACCTGTCCAAGCAGGAGATCCTCGAGCGGTACCTGAACACGGTGTACTTCGGGCGGGGGGCGTACGGCGCCGAAGCCGCGTCACGGGCCTACTTCGGCGTGTCGATCCGCAGCGTGAACCTCCCCCAGGCCGCCTACCTGGCCGGTCTGGTCCGTTCCCCCGAGACGGCCGACGCCACCAGCCAGCCCGAACGGGCCCAGTTCCGTCGAGACTCCGTCCTCGACGGCATGGTGCGCACCTCGGCCATCACCTCGGCCGAGCGCGACGAGGCCGCCGCCGTCCCCATCGGCGACATGGTGCAGCCCCGCGCGCCCCGCGACGGGGTGTCCATGGCGAAGGGGGCCGACGTCGGGGCCACCTACTACGTCGAGTACGTCCGCCGGCTCCTGTACGAGGAGTACGGCGCCGAGGTCGTCAACGGCGGTGGCCTGCGCGTCTACACCGCGCTCGACCTCGGGCTGCAGGGCGAGGCCCACCGCGCCGTGTGGGAGACCCTCGACCAGCCCGACGACCCGGCCGGCGCGCTCGTCTCCATCGACGACATCGGCCGGGTCGTGGCCATGGTCGGCGGCCGGGACTTCGACGCCTCCGAGGTGAACCTCGCCCTCGGCGCCGCCGCCGGCGGCTCGGGCCGCCAGCCGGGCTCGTCGTTCAAGCCCGTCGTGCTGGCCACCGCCCTCGAGCGCGGCATCTCGCTGAACTCGCGGTTCGTCAACGAGTACGAGCGGACGTTCCCCGACGCCAACGCCGGCGAGGACTGGGAGGTCACCAACTACGCCCGCGGCGAGGAGGAGGTGATCGACCTGGTCGAGGCCACCACGGTGTCCTCCAACACCGTCTACGCCGACCTCATGCTCGACGTGGGCCCGGCCAACGTGGTGGAGACGGCCCGGAAGCTGGGTGTCAGCAGCGAGGTGCCGGCGGTGAACTCACTGGTGCTCGGCTCCGGGGAGGTGTCCGTGCTCGACATGGCCAGCGCCTACTCCACCTTCGCCCGCGACGGTGAGGCCGTCGAACCCATCGTCATCACCAAGGTCGAGCAGATCGTCGACGGCGAGGTGAAGGTGCTCTCCACCACCACGGCCGCCACGGAGCGCGCCGTCTCCGAGACCACGGCGGCCCAGGTCTCGTGGGCGCTGCGCCAGGTCGTGCTCGGCGGCACCGGCACCGGGGCGGACCCGGGCTTCCCGGTGGCCGGCAAGACCGGCACGACCCAGGACTACCGGGACGCCTGGTTCGTGGGCTACACGCCCGAGCTCACCACCGCGGTGTGGATGGGCTACCCCGACGTCGACGAGCAGGGCCAGCCCCGCTTCATGCGCGACGTGCGAGGGCGAGACGTCACCGGTGGTTCGTTCCCGGCCCAGATCTGGAAGCGGTTCATGCAGGCGGCGGTGGCCGACGAGGACCACGGCGACTTCCCGAAGCCCAGCTTCACCGGCGAGGCGCTCGGCGCCGACCTCACCACCACCACCGACACGCCCACCACGGTGCCGTACTGCGACGACGACGAGACCCCGGCCGAGGACGACTGCCGGGCGACCACCACGACGACGTCGGACGACACCACCACCACCGAGCCCGACGACGACGAGGGCGAGGACGGCTCGACCACCACGACCCAGCCCCGCACCACCACCACCACGCCGCCCAGCAGCACCACCACGTCGGCACCCACCACCACCGCGCCGGCCACGACCACCACCACCCGTCCCGGCGGTGGGGTCGTCCCCGGGTAGGCGCCTGCCCCGGTCAGACCTCCTGGTGCGGGTAGTGCGCCCGGCAGGCGTAGCACCACCGCTCGGTGCCCGCCTGCGGCTCGGCCTTGCCCTCGGTGTCCCAGTCCTCCGGGGTGACGTACACCCGCCGGACCTCGGTCACGTCCTCTTCGCTGCCGCAGCTGTCGCAGGTCCCGGTGGCCATGGCCGGCACGCTACCGCCGGCCGACCGCTGCCCCATCCGGCGGGGTCAGGCGGCGCCGAGGACCGACCGGGCCTAACGTCGCCGGCAGGGGTGTGGCGCTGGGCTGCGCCCGGCTGGAGGGAAGAACCATGAGAAGGACCCCGATCCTGCGCGTGGCGGTCAGTGCCGCCCTGCTGTTCGGCGCCACCGCCTGCGGCGACGACGACGACGAGGCCGTCGACGCCACCACGACCACGCAGCCCGACGGCCCCACCGCGATCGAGGTCACGCTGACCTCCGACGGGTTGGAGGGCGTCCCGAGCGAGCTGCCGGCCGGCCTGGTCGAGATCACGCTCGTCAACGACAGCGAGGCGTACGGCAGCCTCGACATCACCCGCGTCACCGAGGGCACCAGCGAGGACGACTTCGTCGCCGGCCTGGCCCCGCTGTTCCAGGGGGGCGAGTTCCCCGAGTACTTCGCGTCCAACGTGGGCGTCGAGGCCGACGCCGGGGAGACCCAGACGTCCACGGTCATCCTGCGCGAGGGCGAGCACATCGCCTGGTCCGAGGTCGGCCCGCCCGAGGGCGAGGAGGACACCGAGGAGACCGAGACGGAGACGGTCACCGAGACCGAGTCCGGTACCGAAGGCGCCGACACCAGCACGACCGTCGCCGGCGACGGCGGCGACGACGACACCACCACCTCGACCACCGCCGCGGAGGACACCACCACGTCCACCACGTCCACCACAGTGGCCGGCGAGGAGGAAGGCGCCGCCGGGGTCGGTGGACCCACCGGCACGCTGACGGCGGTCGCCGCCGAGAACGAGTCGGAGACCGAGTCCGCCACCGAGGAGGGCGTCGACGACGCCGCCGAGGAGGACGAGCCCCTGGCCGAGGAGCCCGCAGGCGGCGAGGGCGAAGGCGAAGGCGCTGGGATGCCCGAGGTCGTCACCGCCGCGCTGATGGTCACCGCCGGCGACGCCACCGCCGAGCTCCCCGAGGCCGACGGCGAGATCGTGGCCCGCGACTACGAGTTCGAGGCCACCCTCGACGGGCCCGGCACCATCAACTTCCGCAACGAGGGCCCCCAGCAGTTCCACCACGCCGTGGTCATGGACTTCGGCACCAACGACCCCGCCGCCGTCGAGGAGGCGTTCCCGGCGATCCTCGAGAGCGAAGGCGACCCGTCGGCCCTTCCCGCCACCGGCGACCTGGACATGGACGAGGTGGACTTCGAGTTCGGCGGATCCGGCGTGTTCGGCCCCGACGGCGCGGCCGGCACGTTCGAGGCCGACATCGTGGAGGGCAACACCTACGTGCTGGTCTGCTTCATCCAGGACCGCACCGGCGGCCCGCCGCACGCCATCGCCTACGACATGTGGGACGTGGTGCAGGCCGGCGGCGACCCGGACGGCTCCACCACCACCGAGGGGTAGCCCGACGCACGCGCGACGCCGGCGGGGGGGGTCAGCTCCCCGCCGGCGTCGTACACTCCGTCGTACCGCCGGCAGGCACCCAGCCGCTGGACGGGACAGTGAGGAGATCCACATGCGCAGGTCCTGGAACGCGCCCGCGATCCGTGCCGTCAAGACGACGGACGGCTCCGGGGCAGAACCGCTCGTCATGGTCACCGCCTACGACGCCCCCGGCGCCAAGATGGCCCACGCCGCCGGGGTCGACTTGATCCTGGTCGGCGACTCCCTCGCCATGGTGGTGCTGGGCTACGACGACACCCTGTCGGTCACCGTCGACGACATCGCCCACCACACCGCGGCCGTGGCCCGGGGCCTCAAGGCCTCCACCGCCGAAGGTCGCCTGCCCATGGTCGTGGCCGACCTGCCGTGGATGAGCTACCACACGGACACGCACGACGCCGTCCGCAACGCCGCCGCCCTCATCCGGGCCGGCGCCCACTCCGTGAAGCTCGAGGGCGGCCGCAAGCGCCTGCCGGTGGTCGAGGCGATCCTCGACGCCGAGATCCCCGTCATGGGCCACATCGGGCTCACGCCGCAGTCCGTCCACGCCATGGGCGGCTTCAAGGTCCAGGGCAAGCAGCACGACGCCGCCCTCGCCCTGGTGGCCGACGCCAAGGGCCTGGCCGCGGCCGGCTGCTTCGCCATCGTCCTCGAGGGCGTGCCCGACGCCGTGGCCCGCATGGTCACCGACGCCGTCGACGTGCCCACCATCGGCATCGGCGCCGGCCGGGACTGCGACGGCCAGGTGCTCGTGTACCACGACGTCCTCGGCATCGAGGACCGCATGGCCCCCAAGTTCGTGCGCCGCTACGCCGACGTCGGCTCGGCCTCCGTGGACGCGCTGTCGGCCTTCGCCGCCGACGTCCGCTCGGGCGCCTTCCCGAGCGACGACGAGAGCTACCACCTCTCGCCCGAGGCCGCCGAGACGCTCGGCCTGTATGGGAGCTGACGCCCCCGTTCTGGACGCCGATCCATCGCCCGCCGGTCGGGCACACTGAGCGCCGTGCCCGACCCGCTCCTCGACCCGCCGTCGTGGGCACCGTCCTGGCTGCCCACCATCGACGACCTGCGAGGCGTCCGGGTGCTGCGCTGGCTCGTCACCGCCGTGTTCGTGGCCGGCGTGGCCGCCTGCGTCACCGAGGGCGCCGACTCGCCTGCCGACCCCGAGCTCGGAGCCCCGACCAGCGCGACGAGCGCACCGCCGGCCGGCTCGCTCGCCGAGCAGTTCGGCACCGTGGCCGCCCGGCTGGTCGAGCTCTCCGGGCAGGTCGTCGAGCTGTGCCTGCTGCACGCCGACACGGCGGAGGAGCGGGGGAGGGGCCTCATGCAGGTCACCGACCTCGAGGGCCACGACGGCATGCTGTTCACCATGGACGGCCCGAGCGACGGGCCGTTCTACATGTACCGCACGCTGCTGCCCCTGACCATCTCCTGGTGGGACACCGACGGCGCCTTCGTGTCCCGGACCGACATGGTCCCCTGCGAGTCCGAGGACCCCGCCACCTGCGAGCGCTACCCGGCGGCGGCGCCGTACCGGTACGCCGTCGAGGTGACCCAGGGCGCACCGCTCGCCGCTGCCTTCGCCCCCGGGGCCCGGCTCGAGGTCGGCACCACCTCCTGTCCCGCCGCTTCCTGAGGCCCGCCGCCGCCCCGTCCCCGCGTTCCTGTCACCCCCCTCGGGGATGCTGGGGGACGTGGATGTGCCCGCCACCAGCTCCATCGATACGATGTGCCGTTCCCTTGTCCGTCCTGCTCCCGATCCCCGGGGGCTCCGGCCACGCCGGATCCACAGGAAGGTGTCCGTAGGCATGCGCGCCTATGAATTGATGGTCATCATCGATGGCGACCTCGACGCAGACCAGGCCCAGGCCCAGGTCCAGTCGATCGAAGGTCGCTGCAACGAAGCCGGCATGGTCGCTTCCACCGACTTCTGGGGTCGCCGTACGTTCGCGTACGAGATCGACCACAAGACCGAAGGGTCCTACGTGGTCTACGAGATCCTCGCCGAGCCGGGTGCGCTCGACGGCGTGGAGCGGTCCCTTCGACTCGCGGACGAGATCGTCCGCCACAAGCTGCTCCGCCTCCCGGACGCCGAGGCCGAGCGCCGCGGCCTCATGGGGTCGGCGGCTGCGGACCAGTAGGAGGCTCCAATGGCCAACGGAAACACCATCACCATCATCGGGAACGTCACGCGCGACCCCGAGCTGCGCTACCTCACGAGCGGCACCGCCCTCGCCCAGCTGGGCGTGGCGGTCAACCGCCGCTACATGCAGAACAACGAGTGGCAGGAGGAGACCTCGTTCTTCGACGTCGTCTGCTGGCGAGACCTCGCCGACAACGTCTCGGAGTCCATCTCCAAGGGCGACCGCATCATCGTGACCGGCCGCCTCGAGCAGCGCTCGTGGGAGACCCAGGACGGCGACAAGCGGTCCAAGGTCGAGATCGTGGCCGACGAGGTCGGCCCCTCCCTGCGCTGGGCCACCGCCCGCATCGAGAAGATCCGCCGCGACGGCCCCGGCGGCGGCAACGCCGGTGGCGGTGGTGGCGGCAACTACGAGCCGCCCCGCGACGAGCCCACTTCCTACGACGACGCCGAGGAGCCCTTCTGATGGCACGCCCCCGCCCCACCACGAAGAACAAGGACAACTCGCGGCGCTCCAAGAAGCGCACGAGCATCCTCATCCAGGAGAAGGTCTCCTACGTCGACTACAAGGACGTGAACCTGCTCCGCCGGTTCCAGTCCGATCGGGCCAAGATCCGGGCCCGTCGGGTCACCGGCAACGACACCCAGCAGCAGGCCGACATCGCCGCCGCCATCAAGAACGCACGCGAGATGGCGCTGCTGCCCTACACCAGCCGCGTCACCCAGCAGCGTGGCGGTGGCCGGGGCCGTGGCGACGACCGCCGTGGCCCCCGCCGCGACGACCGCGACGACGACTACACGGACAACGTGGACGACACCACCGCGGCCGACGAGCTGACCCCCGAGGTCAGCGAGGACGAGGAGGTCGAGGCATGAGGGTGATCCTGCGCACCGACGTCGACATGGTCGGCAAGCGCGGCGACCTGGTCGACGTGAGCGACGGCCACGCCCGCAACCACCTCATCCCCAAGGGGCTCGCCATGCGGGCCACGGCCGATGCCGAGGCCCAGGCCGAGCAGATGCGCAAGGCCCGGGAGGTGCGCGACACCAAGGCCATCGAGGCCGCCCAGGAGGTCGCCACCGCGCTCGTGCCCCGCACCATCCACATCACGGCCAAGGCCGGCGAGACGGGGCAGCTCTTCGGCGCCGTCCACGAGTCCGAGATCACGGCGGCCGTCCTGGCCCAGACCGAGATCGAGCTCGACAAGAAGATCATCATCATCGACGAGCCGATCAAGACGGTCGGCACGCACTACGTGATGGCGAAGCTGCACCAAGAGGTCCAGTTCCCCATCACGATCGAGGTCGAGGCGCTCTAGCGAGCGTCGGGCTGGGGTGCGGCCGGGGGGCCGCACCCCAGCGATCGACAAGTCCACACCGGGGGGCATGCCAGCGTCAGCACCTGTGCTTCGACGCGCCCTTCGAACAGGACTTCTCCACAGAATCCACAGACCTATCCCCAGCAGACACCACTAGCGACCCACAGGGACGTGGCGCGACGGTGAACGCCGCCCGAATGCCCTGACGGAAGGTCCCCTCGTTGACCGACACCTCCACCCGCACCGAAGCCCCTCCGAGGGGCCAGGCTCCGTCCCGTGGCAACGGCGGCGGGCCTCGGCCGGGCGGGGCCGGGCGGGTCCCGCCGAGCGACCTCGTGGCCGAGCAGAACCTGCTCGGAGCGATGATGCTGTCCAAGGACGCCATCTCGGCCACGTCGTCGATGCTGCGCCCGGAGGACTTCTACAAGCCGGCCCACGCCCACATCTTCGACGCCATCCTCAGCCTCGACTCGGCCGGTGAGCCGGCCGACCCGGTCACGGGGGCCGACGAGCTGGCCCGGGCCGGCGTGCTCGAGGCCATCGGCGGTCGCGGCCTGCTGGCCGAGATCGTGTCCACCGCCCCGGCGGTGTCCAACGCCGCCCGCTACGCCCGGATCATCAGCGACCACGCCGTGCTCCGCAAGCTCATCGGCGTCGGCGGCGAGATCGCCGAGCTGGGCTACGACGTCCCCGACGACGTGGAGAAGGCGGTCGACCAGGCCGAGTCCCTCGTCTACGAGCTGGGCCAGCGCCGGGTCACCGACTCCATGGTGCCGATCGAGTCGCTGCTCGGCGACACCCTCGATCGCCTGGAGGCGCTGGTCGAGCGGGGCGACGCCATCACCGGCCTGCCCACCGGCTTCGTCGACCTCGACCGGCTGCTGTCGGGCCTCCAGCCCAACTCCCTCATCATCGTCGGCGCCCGCCCCGCCATGGGCAAGACGTCCTTCGCCCTGAACCTCACGGCCAACGCCGCGTTCCAGTCCCGCCGGCCGGTCCTGTTCTTCAGCCTCGAGATGGGCAACCTCGAGCTCACCCAGCGCCTGCTGTGCGCCGAGGCCCAGATCGACTCCACCAAGGTGCGCGACGGTCGCCTCCAGGATGCCGAGTGGGATCGCATCGCCCTCGGCGTGTCCCGCCTGGCCGAGGCCCGCCTGTACCTGGACGACAACCCCAACGTGTCCGTCATGGAGATCCGGGCCAAGGCGCGCCGGCTCAAGTCCCAGCTCGGCGACCTCGGCCTGGTGGTGATCGACTACCTCCAGCTCATGCAGGGCCGGGGCCGGGCCGAGTCCCGCCAGATCGAGGTGTCCGAGATGTCGCGTGGGCTCAAGATCCTCGCCCGCGAGCTCGAGTGCCCGGTCATCGCGCTGTCGCAGCTGTCCCGCACGCTCGAGTCCCGCCAGGACAAGCGCCCGATGCTGTCGGACCTGCGCGAGTCCGGTTCGCTCGAGCAGGACGCCGACGTGGTGATGTTCCTGTACCGCGACGAGGTCTACAACCCCGACTCGCCCGATCGGGGCATGGCCGAGATCCTCATCTCCAAGCACCGCAACGGCCCCACGGGCAAGGTCAACCTCGCCTTCCGCAACCACCTCACCCGCTTCGACAACATGGCCCAGCTCTGAGGGCCGGCGCCCTCAGCCCTCGGTCGTCGCCGAGGCGCACCCTTCGATCTTGGGGATGATCGCGTCAGCGGCCTGCTGGTCGGTCGGGTCGATGATGAGGCGGGCGAACACGGCGGCCACGTCGTCGTTGGTGAGCTCGCCCCGGACGCAGTCCTCGAAGCCCTCGGGGGCGTCGGCGCCGAGCGCCTCGGTCAGGAGGCGGATCAGGTCGTACTCGCATTCGTCGAAGCTGGCCACCAGCTCGTCGGCGACCGCCTCCTCGTCCAGCTCCACGCCCAGGTCGTCGGGGCCCTCGGCCGCCGCCAGCTCGTCGGGGGTCAGACCGGCCTCGTTGAGGGCGTCGGCGCCGCCGATCGCCTCGATGAAGCCGGCGGACACGCACTCGACCTGCTCGGCCGTGCCGGGGAAGGAGTCACCGGTGCGCAGGTCGGCGGCCATGACGGCGGCGTAGTCCTCGGTGGTGTACGGGCCGCCGGTGTCCTCGGACTCGGACCCGCTTTCGGTCTCCTCGTCGGTCCCGGTCTCCGTCTCGTCCTCGGACGCGGTCGCCTCGTCCTGGGCCGGGTCGCCGCCGCTGGCAGCGTCGTCGTCGTCGCCGCAGGCTCCGACCAGGAGGCCGAGCACGGCAAGGAGTGTGAGCAGGCGGGTCACGGTGGGTTCCTCGATTCGGGGGGGGGTTCGGGATGGAGGCGCAGGGTGTCGCGCCCCCTCCACCATGCCCGACGGCAGCGGCTGGCGCCGAGGCGTCAGCTCACCAGCGATGTGGGTCGAGGCGCCGCGGCCGGCGCCGGGTTGGAGAACACCATGACGCCGTCGGTGACGTCGCTGCGCTTCAGGGTCCGGTAGTCGCGCAGGTAGCTCTGGTGCACCTGCCACGGCATGCTGGACCCCTGCTTCGGGAATCGGTCGATGGCGCGCTGGACGTAGCCCGACGACAGGTCGAGGAACTGCATCGGCGCCACCGTGGAATCGGCGTTCACCGGCGTGGCCTGGCGCTGGCCGGTCTCACGCATGTGGTTGAGCATGCGGACCACGTAGTCGCAGATCAGATCGCACTTGAGGGTCCACGAGGCGTTCGTGTACCCGAAGGCCAGGGCCAGGTTCGGCACCCCTTCGAGCATCATGCCCTTGTAGGTCAGCCTGCTCCCGATGTCGACGGGCACGCCGTCCACGCTGGCCTCGATGCCACCGATGAAGAGCAGCTCGAGGCCGGTGGCGGTGACGATGATGTCGGCCGCCAGCTCCCGCCCGGACTGCAGGCGGATCCCCGTCTCCGTGAAGGTGTCGATGTGGTCGGTGACCACCGATGCGCTGCCGTCGCGGATGGCGCGGAACAGGTCGCCGTCGGGGACGAGGCAGATGCGCTGGTCCCACGGGTCGTAGCTCGGCGTGAAGTGGGTGCCGATGTCGTAGCCGTCGGGGAGCATGCCCTCGAGCCGCTTGAGCAGCAGCTTCTTCACGATCCCGGGGAAGCGCTGGCTGAGCTGGAAGAACCCGAGGGCGCCGAGGGCGTTGATCCACTTGATGACCGGACCCGACACTGACGACGGCAGGGCGCGCTGGAGCACGCGGGCGAGGGGGTTCTTCGCCGGCATGGCCACCACGTACGAGGGCGAGCGCTGCAGCATGGTGACGTGGGCGGCGCCCGATCCGTCGCCGGGGTCGGCCATGGACGGCACCAGGGTCACGGCGGTGGCCCCGCTGCCGATGACCACCACCTGCTTGCCGGCGTAGTCGAGGTCGGCGGGCCAGTGCTGGGGGTGGATGATGGTGCCGGCGAAGTCGTCCATGCCGGGGAACTCGGGCTGGTAGCCCTTGTCATAGCGGTAGTACCCGCTGCAGGAGAAGATGAACCCGGCGGTCAGCTGCACCCGCTCGGGCGCCGCGTCCGGCCGCGACGGGTCGCTGCGCTCGGCGGTGATGTGCCAGCGGGCGTCGTCGCTGGACCAGTCGGCGGCGAGAACCCGGTGGTTGAAGCGGATCTTGGTGTCGATCCCACCGACGCGGGCCGTCTCCCGGATGTACTCGAGGATGGAGGGGCCGTCGGCGATGGACTGGTCGCTGCTCCACGGCCGGAACGAGTACCCCAGCGTGTACATGTCGGAGTCGGAGCGGACGCCGGGGTAGCGGAACAGGTCCCACGTGCCTCCGATGGCGTCACGGGCCTCGAAGATGGCGTAGGTGGCCCACGGGCACTCGGTCTGCAGGTAGTGCCCGGCGCCGATGCCGGACAGGCCGGCGCCGACGACCAGGACGTCGAGGTGCTCGGTGCTCACGTGGTTGACCTCCGTCAGGTTACTCAGGGTAGGTCCGCCACCGTAACGCACCGGCCGGCGGCCCGTCACATGGTGGTCGGTCACCGTCACCGATCGGCCACCGTCACGGCTGGACGAACGTGGCCCACTCCTCGAGCGGCATCCGCTCGCTGCGCAGCTGGTTCACCGGCGCATCGGGATCGGCGTGGCCGACGGCGATGCCGCAGAAGAGCATCTCGTCCTCCGGCGCCCCGACGTACTCGGCCACGGTCCGGGACCACGTGGCCCACGCCTCCTGCGGGCACGTGTCGATGCCCCGCTCGGTGCACAGCAGCATGAAGGTCTGGAGGAACATCCCGAGGTCGGCCCACTGCGGGGGACCCATCCTGCGGTCGATGAAGCAGAACACCCCCACCGGGGCGTCGAAGAACCGGTAGTTCCGGGCCAGGTGCCCGAAGCGCCCGGCCTTGTCCTCGCGGGGGATGCCGAGCGTCTCGTACATCTGCTCGCCGAGCTGGTAGCGGTTGGTGCGGTACGGCTCCCACAACGCGGGCGGGTAGATGTCGTAGCCCGGCACCTCCATCTCCCGCCCGGCGAGGTGCTCGAGGAAGTCAGGCATCGTGCCGGCGCCGACGACGTAGATCCGCCACGGCTGCACGTTGCCCCCCGACGGCGCCCGGGCCGCCAGCTCGAGCAGCTCGGCGATCGTCGCGTCGTCGACGGGCGTGTCGAGGAAGGCCCGCGTCGACATCCGGCGCTGCACGGCTTCGGTGACGTCCATGGTGCTCACTTCCAGGCGGAGGGACGGGCACCAGAGGATGGCAGCCCACGCCACCACGGCGAACGCAGCCCGTGCGGACTGTGCTCCGGCTAGGCCTTCTAGGCCGGGCCGCGCAGCTCGGCGGCCAGCGCGGCGCAGGGATGGTCGGCGGGCGGCTCCCACGGGCGGAGGCCGGACGGCGTG
>CAZCJT010000037.1:0-12491 GCA_964498565.1 uncultured Acidimicrobiaceae bacterium | reverse complement strand
GGTTCACCTTCGTGCACTGCCCGGCGGCGACGAGCGTGTTGTCGGCGAAGGCGCCGATGCCCAGCGCCGGCGACAGCTCGGTGCCGTCGGCGAGCGTCATCTTCTGGGTGGCGTTGTGCGTGTTGAAGCACAGGTGCGGCCGACCCCGCTGGCACGCCCGGCACTCGCCGCACACGGCCCGCCAGTTGAGGACCACGAAGTCGCCGGGCACCACGCTCGTGACGCCGGCGCCGACCGACTCGACGATGCCGGCCGCCTCGTGTCCGAGCAGGAATGGGAAGTCGTCGTTGATGCCGCCCTCCCGGTAGTGCAGGTCGGTGTGGCAGACCCCGCACGCCTGCACCTGCACGAGCGCCTCGCCCGGACCCGGGTCCGGAACCACGATGGTCTCCACCGTGACCGGCACCCCTCTGCCCCTCGCCACCACTCCCCGGACCTCGTGCACCACGGCTGCCTCCTCCGTCTCGTCGACCGGCGGGAACCTACCGCCGAGTCCGGACGGCCCACCTTCGACCCCCGGGATCTGTTCTGGCCTACCGATTCCCGCGCATACGAGGGTTTCGGGTCAGGGCGTGGTGGGCTCGATGCGCCAGTTGTGACCCGGCTCCAGCTGGTACGGCTTGGACCGGGGCCGGTCGATGGTGAGGGCCAGCGCCTCGGGGCCGTAGCAGGCGTCGATCGAGCTGGCGCGCTCGGCCAGCGCCGTGCCCAGCACGCCGTCGAGCAGCGAGCCGATCACGGCCGGGAGGCTGTCGGCGTCCTCCAGCACCCACGAGTGCAGGCCGCCCTCGATGCGCACGAGGGTGCCGTCGGCGGCCTCGGCGGCCTGGCGGGCGTTGGTGAACCAGATGGCGAGATCTCGGTCGCCGTGCAGGACCATGACGGGGACGCCGGCGTCGCCGAGGGTCCGCAGCCGGCCGAGGGAGTCCTTGGCCATCGCCGTGGCGAACACGGCGGCCGGCAGCGCCGGCAGCTCGCGCACCCGCTGGGCCAGCGACGGTGCGGCCAGGCGGGCCAGGGTCCCCATGTGCTTGCGACCCTGGAGGGCGCCGATCACCGTGTCGGTCACCAGCAGGCCGATGCCGAGCGGGACCAGCAGCGGGACGTAGCGGGCCGCGCCGGTGAGCTGGTCCCACAGGCCCCCGATGGCCGCGTTCACGGGGATCACGGCGATGGCCCGCTCGGGGTTGCGGGCGGCGAGCTCGACGACGATCCGGCCGCCCATCGAGTGGCCGACGAACACGGCCCGCTCGATGCCGAGGTGGTCCAGCACCTGCTCGTGCAGGTCGACGTAGGCGTCCCAGCCCCACCCCTTGCGACCGAGGCCGGCGGTGCGGCCGTGCCCGGCGCTGTCGACGGCGATGACCTTGAAGCCGGCGCCGGCGAGCCGCCGCAGCGTGCGGGCGTAGAGCATGCCCTCGGCGATGACGCCGTGGATCATGACCAGCGGGACGCCCTCGCCGCAGACCGACAGGCCGACGCGGTGGCCGTCGTCGAGGACGACGGTGCGGCGGCGCAGGCGGGGAGGCTTGGTGGTGGTCGCGTCGGCGATGGCATCCATCTCGTCGCGGATGGTCCCCTGCGCCATGCGGTCTGCCACGGCCTGACCGTACCCGGGGTCGTCCGGGAACAGGCCGATCCGGGGTCTCAGCTCGGATGGCGCTGGTCGATGGAGGTGAGCAGGGCGCGGTGCTGGTCCTCGTCGATCTCCTCACGCTCGAGGGCGTCGTCGACGGCCATCACGAGGTCGGGAACGTCGGTGCGGACCACGGCGAGCGTGGTCCCGGCCGTGCCGGACACGCTGACGGGGAGGAAGGCGAGCCGGATGTGGGGCGGCGGGAGCTCGCCGCCGGTGAGGACCAGCACCCCCCGCAGCACCCGACCGCCGGCCTCCTGATCGGCACGCAGCTCGTGGCGGAACCGGTCGTGGTCGAAGAGGTCCCGCACGACGACGTCGCCCGACGGGGTCCGCAGCTCGGCCACCAGCGGCGAGTCCAGCAGCGTGCGGTCGAAGCCGGGAGCGTCGTCGTCGAACAGGACCTGCACGACGGTGTGGTCCTCGCCCTCCACCGCCAGCGCGGAGACGTCGACGCCGAGCACGCCGCGCTCCCACGCCGGCGAGCCGACCGCGGTCTCCACCCGTCCCGGTCCGCCGATGAGCTCCAGTCGCAGCAGGTCCACGGCTCGATCCTGGCAGCACGCGCCAGCACGCGGTGGCCGTCGAGGGAGCTGTCCCTAACCTGCCCCCGTGCCCCAGCTCGAGATCGTCGACGGCCGCCCCCGGGCATGACCCTGCCCCGCGCCGAGGACGTCCTGCCCCGAGAGGCCGACCTGCCCGGCACCGGCTGGGTCGCCATCGACGAGGGGTTCGGCGCCGACGCCGCCGGCGTCCCGACCCCGGGCGAGCTCGTCGACTGCGTGGGCCCCGACTTCCCGGCTGACCACGAGGTGGCCGAGACCGCCGCCACGCCCCACTACGTCCACCCGCCGGGCCGCCTCGTCCACGGCTTCGGCTTGGTGGTGGTGACGTCCGAAGCGGCGGCACGTGCCGAGGAGATCCTGTCCGGGCAGGCGTTCGCCCAGTGCCTCGGCCGCTCCGTGGCTGCCGACCTGGACGCCTCGGGCTCCGATGCCGAGATGCTCGCCGTCGACGTCGAGCACACCCGCCGTGGCCACCGGGTCCGCTTCACGGGCGGCACGGGCGACGGGGTCCGACCCGTGCACCTCGACGTCGTGTGCGTGCGCGCCGACCGGGCCGTCGGCCTGCTCTGGTTCGCCGACACGCCCGACCCCTTCCCCGCCACCGACCTCGACTCGGTGCTCGAGCGGATCCGCGGCCGCTCGGCGTCAGGGGGCTGATGTCCCCGGCACCGTGGCGCGCAGCGCGGCGATCCCGCCGGGTACGGCGACGGCCATGAAGCCATCGCTGATCTCGACGCCCTGCACCACTCGCCGGTAGGTGAAGGGCCCGATGAGCATGGCCACGGCGACGTCGAGGTCCAGGTCGGGGTCGATCTCCCCGCGCGCCTGGGCCAGCTTCAGCACCGTGCGCATCGGCCGCTGGCGCTCCACCAGCAACGCGTCGAGCACGTCCCTCATGGCCGCGTCCCGGCGGGCGGCGTCGACGAGGAGGGGGATGATCTCGTTGAGCCGCTCGGTGCCCTCGGAATCGTCGTCGCGGCTGAACAGCTCGGTCAGGTCCTCGACCAGCGAACCGTGGTCCGGCGTCGACTGCTCCACGATGCAGGAGCGGAGGGCCTCGACGAGGAGGTGCTCCCTCGTGCCGAAGTGGCGGTAGATCGTCGACTTGGCCACGCCCGACCGAGCCGCGACCTCCTCGACCGTGAGCCGCTCGACCCCGGTGTCGAGCAGCGTCTCCACCGTGGCGGCGATGGTGTGGCGCCGGGCCTCCGTGCTGCGTGGCCGTGCCATGGGTCACCACCGTATCGAAACCCGGAATATGGATCCTCACCTCGTGGTTGATTTCCCTACTGTTGCGAAACGTCTTCGTATCGGAACCCCCCGTGGTCCGGTGCGGAGCTCACCCCCTGACGACACGACATGAAGCGGAACCACGTTGGACGCCCCTGCGATCCCCACCCCTGAACCCGAGATCGCGCCCGAGATCCACGCCCGTCGCTGGGCCATCCTCGTGGTGCTGTGCCTCAGCCTGATGATCGTCATCATCGGGAACACCAGCCTCAACGTGGCGCTGCCCACGCTGTCCGCGGAGCTCGACGCCTCCACCACCCAGCTCCAGTGGATGGTCGACTCCTACGCCCTCGTCTTCGCCGGGCTGCTCTTCACCGCCGGCACGGTCGGTGACCGCTGGGGTCGCAAGGGGGCGCTGCAGGCCGGCCTCCTCCTGTTCCTGGTCGGCGTCGGCGTGGCCGCCACGGCCGACACGGCGCAGACGGTCATCGCCGCCCGCGCCGTGATGGGCGTCGCCGCCGCCTTCGTCATGCCCTCGACCCTGTCCATCCTCACCAACGTCTTCCCCGCCGAGGAGCGGCCGAAGGCCATCGCCATCTGGGCCGGCATCTCCGGCGGCGGTGCTGCGCTGGGCCCCATCGCCTCGGGGTGGCTGCTCGAGCACTTCTTCTGGGGCTCGGTCTTCTTCGTCAACGTGCCGTTCATCGTCGCGGCGCTGATCGCCGGCGCCCTGCTCGTCCCCAGCTCCAAGGACCCGTCCGAGAGCCCCCTCGACGTGCCCGGCGCGATCCTGTCGATCATCGGCCTGAGCGCCCTCGTCTACGCCATCATCGAGGCGCCCCACCAGGGTTGGCTGTCCGCCGAGACGCTGCTGACCTTCACCGTCGCCTTGGCCGCCATCGTCGGGTTCGCGATCCGGGAGAACACCGCCCGCCACCCGATGCTCGACCTCTCACTGTTCCGGGACCGGCGCTTCAGCGTGGCCTCCGCCGGCATCACGCTGACGTTCTTCGCCATGTTCGGCACGTTCTTCCTCATGGCCCAGTACCTGCAGATGGTCCTCGGGTACACGCCCTTCGAGTCCGGCCTCTTCCAGCTGCCCTTCGCCTTCATCATGATCATGGTGGCGCCGCGGGTGCCGAAGCTGGTGGCCCGCTGGGGTGCGGCCAAGGTCGTTCCCATCGGCCTCACGTTCACCGCGTTGGGCCTGGGTGCCTTCTCCACCGTCGGTGTCGACAGCTCCCTACTGACCGTCTACCTCTGCGTGCTGCCCCTGGCGCTCGGCATGGCCATCACCATGACGCCGCTGACCACGCTGATCATGTCCTCGGTGCCCCTCGGGCGGGCCGGCGTGGGTTCGGCCATGAACGACACCACCCGCGAGCTGGGCGGCTCGCTCGGTGTCGCCATCCTCGGCTCGGTGGTGACCTCCCAGTACACCTCGGGTGTCGGCGGCTCGCTCGCCGCCCTCCCCGACCAGGCCCGTGCCCTGGCCGACAGCGGCCTGGCCGGCGCGCTCCGCGTGGCCGGGGAGGTCGGCGGCGTGCAGGGCGACACCATCGCCGGCGCGGCCAAGGAGGCCTTCGTCGACGGTCTCGGCACGGCCGCCCTCGTCGGCTCGATGGTGGTCTTCGTCGCCGCCTTCGTGTCGTGGAAGCTGCTTCCCCGCACCACGCCGGCACCCTTCGTCAGCCCGCCCCGGGATGCCGATCAGGCCGTCGATGAGGCGACCTCGCTCGTCGGCTGAGGAACGTCATCGGACCTCCCCCGGCTGGCAAGGAATCCTGACCGCCGAGGGAGAACCATCGTCCGTGATGGAGTGGCCTGACGACCCTCCGGAGCTCGGGCCGGGCGCCAACGGTGGCGTCTCGGCCCGCTCCCGGGGGCTCAGCGGTCGGGCTGGCGCACGTCCCACAGGTGGTGGATCGGGTCGTGGACGAAGTAGCGGGCGAACGTGTCGACGGTGAACGACGCCCCGTCCGAGCGGAACCCGGTGCGTGACCACTGATCGTCGGCCACGGTGTCGAAGCGGTCGGCCAGCGCCGCCCCGGCCCGGGTGAGCTCGACGGCCACGGCCACTGCCCGCTGCCCGGCGTAGTCGTCGTCGATGGCGGTGGCGTCCTGGTCCCAGTTGGGGAAGTGGGGCCCCTCGTGCGTGAGCATCAGGTCGAGCCGCTCGAGGTAGCGGCGGAACACGTCGCGGACGTGGCACGCGTACTCGAGCGGCGACCACCGAGCCGGCACCGGGCGCGCGCCGACGTCGGCTCGGGCGAGCACCTGCTGCCACGCCGATGCGTTGGCCCGGACCAGGTCGCCCACGTCAGCCTGGTCGACCGACGAGGCGTCGAAGCCGCACTCGGGGCATGGGCGTTCGAGCACCCACGTCCAGTCCTTGTCGTCGGGCACCGGCTGCACCGTGCTCATCGGTTCAGCGTTGCACGTGGGCGTCGCGGGAGCAGCCGGTGTTGCGGCCCCCGGGGAACGGCGGACCCGCGGGCACGGCTCGTCCGGGCCGTTTCGTACGGCACCGATGATTTCAGGACGCCCCGGACGTCGGGGAGCAAGACTCAGCCACCACCGACCGAGGAGCCCGCATGGCCTTCTACCCATACCTGAACTTCAACGGCACCTGCCGAGAGGCGTTCACCCGCTACCAGCAGATCTTCGGGGGCGAGCTGTACGTCATGGGCTCGGGCGACATGCCCGAGGGCGAGAGCGTCACGCCCGACTGGAACCCGGACCTCGTCGTCCACGCCGCCCTCCAGATCGGCGCCGCCATGCTGATGGCATCGGACGCACCGGGCATGACCGGGCAGGCGAACAGCACCTACGTGCACTTCGAGGCGACGGACGTGGCCGACGCCACGCGCGTGTTCGAGGCCCTGGCCGACGGCGGCGAGACCGAGATGGAGTTCGGTGAGACGTTCTGGTCGCCCGGCTTCGGCGCGTGCCGGGACCGCTGGGGGACGCTGTGGATGGTCAGCGCTCCCAGCCCGTTCCCGATGAGCTGACCTACGCGTCGGTGGGCAGGCGGTAGCCCTCGAACTTCGAGCGCAGGTCCTTCTTCGAGAACTTGCCCACCGAGGTCTTCGGCACCTCGTCGATGAACACGATGTCGTCGGGGAGCCACCACTTCGCCACCCGGTCCTCGAGGTGGGCGAGCAGCTCCTCCTTCGTGGCCGACTCGCCCTCCTTCAGCACGACGCACGCCAGGGGCCGCTCGGCCCACCTCTGGTGCGCCACGCCGATCACCGCAGCCTCGGCGACGGCCGGGTGGCCCATGAGCTCGTTCTCCAGGTCGACCGAGGAGATCCACTCGCCACCCGACTTGATGACGTCCTTGGTGCGGTCGACCAGCCGGATGTAGCCGTGGCCGTCGATCACGGCGACGTCACCGGTCTTGAGCCAGCCGTCGTCCGTGAACGACTCAGGGGAGCGCTCGTCGTCGTAGTACTGGCTGGCGATCCACGGACCGGACACCTGCAGCTCACCCGACGACTCGCCGTCCCACGGCAGCTCCTCGATCGGCTCACCGGGCTCCGACGGCCGGGCGATGCGGGCGGTCACGCACACCGACGGCTGCCCCACGCTGGCCCGCAGGTCGGCCCGCCCCTCGTCGTCGAGGGTGGCGTCGAGGGTGGACTTGATGGTGGCGATCGAGGCGATCGGCGACGTCTCGGTCATGCCCCACGCCTGGAGGATCGGGAGGCCGGTCTGCTCGCGGTAGGCCTCCGACAGGGCTCGTGGCACCGCCGACCCGCCACAGGGGATGGCACGCAGCGCCGAGGTGTCGCGGCCCTTCAGCTCGGGCAGCACGCCCATCCAGATGGTGGGCACGCCGGCGGCCACCGTGACCTTCTCCTCCTCGATGAGCGCGGCCAGCGAGGGAGGGGACAGGTCAGGTCCGGGCATGATCAGGGTGGCGCCGGCGGCCACGGCGGCATGGGCGAGCCCCCAGGCGTTGGCATGGAACATGGGCACGACCGGCAGGATGCGGTCGGGTTCCTGGACGCCGACCCCGCCGGCCACCATCGTGCCGAGCGTGTGCAGGAAGGTCGAGCGGTGGGAGTACACGACGCCCTTCGGGTTCCCGGTGGTGCCGGACGTGTAGCACATGCTCGCCGCACGTCGTTCGTCCCGGACGTCGAACGGGACGGCGTCGGCGGCGGCCAGCAGATCCTCGTAGTCGTGGATGCGGGGCCCGTCGGATCCGTCGTTGCTCGGGATCTCGTTCGCCGCACCGTCGTCCATGACCACCAGGTGCTTCACCGTCTGGAACGTGGGCACGAGCGGCATCAGCAGGCCGAGCAGGGATCGATCGACGAAGATGACCTCGTCCTCGGCGTGGTTGGCGATGTAGGTGAGCTGCTCGGGGAACAGGCGGATGTTCAGCGTGTGCAGCACCCGGCCCGAGCACGGGGCGGCGAAGTACAGCTCGAGGTGGCGGGCGGTGTTCCACGCGAACGTGCCGACCCGGCCGTCCTCGGAGATGCCGAGCTCGTCGAGCACGCCACCGAGCCGGTGGGTCCGGTCGGCCCACGTCCCGTAGTCGGTGCGCTCGCGCCCGCCCGGTGTGGCCGTCACCAGCTCCTTGTCGGCGAAGAGCGTCTCGGCGCGCCGCACGAAGTGCGGCAGCGTGAGCGGTGCGTCCTGCATGAGTCCGTCCACGGTGTCCCCCTGGGGTCGTCGTCCGTTGTCGTGCGGGGAACGTAGCGGGGCGCACCGGTGGCGCCGCTACAGCAACCGCAGCACCGCCATCAGGACCAGCGACAGCACGACGGACAGCATCAGCGAGCCCATGCAACCCATGCGGTTCGAGAAGAAGAGGAACACGCCGCCAGCCCTACCCCCCGCTCCCGGCGGTCAGAGCAGGCAGAGCAGAGGCGTCCTCAGCACGACGGGTCCGACCGACGGCGTGATCACACCGGGGGGCCTCAGTCGGCGATGTCGAAGCCGGCGACCACGCGGATCGGGTGGAGGCGGACGAGCAGCTCGCCGGGGACGCCGTTGCGGGCACCGAACTCCTCGGCTCGGTGCTCTCCCATGTAGCGCCCGCCGATGGTGGTGGCGAAGCGGCGCACCTCGTCGAGGTCGTCGGAGAGCGACACGGTGCCGTCGACCTTCACGAAGGAGTACGGGGGCGCCTCCTCGTCGACGACCAGCGATGCGCGGCCCTCCCGGGCCAGGGCGCGGCCCTTGCCGGTGTCGGCGCCGGTGTTGAAGACGATGTCACCACCGTCGAGCACGAACCAGATGGGGGCCACGTGCGGGGCGCCGTCGGATGCGACCCAGGCCACCTTCCCGGTGCGGGTCCCAGCGCTCAGGAACTCACGGACGGCGGGGTCGTCGAGCGATGCCATGGGACCGGTGTACCCGTAGGACGGGCCGGTGCCACCTCGCTCGACGACCCGTCGCGATCAGCGGTTGCCGCGGTTGTGGCTCGCGGGCCGGTTGACCTTGCCGCTCTGCTTGCCGGCCTTGCCCGCCAGCTCGTGCGGTGGGGTGCCGCCGCTCTTGTCGCCGGTGGCGTCGGGCAGACCGGGACGCTCCCGCTTGGTGGTCTTCGTCGGGTTCTTCGTGCCCTTGGGGGTCACCCGACCGGAGCTTCGCTTGTTCTTGGCAGTCATCGCTCTTCCTCTCGTCGTCGGCGCCGGACGGCCCGACGCATTCCAGGGATGGAGTCGATTCACCGCCGCATGGCATCGACGCTACGACCAATCCGCAGGGACGCAAAGCCGGTTGGCGTCAACCGTCGGCGTGGAGGTGGGCCCGCTTGCCGTCCCCGTCGAACACCATGAGCAGCTCGGCCACGGCGTCGATCGCCTCGAACGCGTGCGGCGTCATGGTCGAGAACTCGGCGGCCTCCCCGGCCTCGACGACCATCCGCCGCTCGCCGAGCGTGAGGTGGATCCGACCCTCGAGCACGTAGAGCCAGTCGTGACCCGGATGCACACGCGGTTCGGGCGGCGTGGACGTCGGCTCCAGGCGCACCTTCACCGCCGTCGTGGCACCGGTCGGTCGGCTGAGCGGCCACGTCGTCACGCCGGGACGGTGGCTGGCGACCGGACGGATCACGACGTCGGTGTCCGGCGTGTCGGCCTCGAGCAGCGAGTCGAGATCGATCTGGAGGGCGCGGGCCAGCGGGACCAGCACGTCGAGGCTCACGGAGCGCTTGCCGGTCTCGAGGCGGCTGATCGTCGAGGGGCTGACGTGGCTGCGCTCGGCGAGGGCGTCGAGCGACCAGCCGAGCGACTGGCGCAGGCTGCGAAGCCGGCTCCGCACGATGGTGTCGAGGTCGGTCGCCGGGTCGCTCGCCATGCGATCAGTCTGGCAGGACCTTGCCAATTCTGCAAGGGATATTGTGGAGAGTGCATGGTCGTCGTACCTTCGACGACATGCCTCACGACACCCCGCAAGCCATCGACGTCGTCGTCATCGGCGGCGGCGCCGCCGGTCTGGCCGCCGCCCTCCAGCTCGCCCGCTCCCGTCGCTCGGTCGTGGTGGTCGACGCCGGCGAACCGCGCAACGCACCGGCCGCCCACATGCACGGCTACCTCGGCCACGACGGTCTGTCGCCGGCCGAGCTGCTCGCCCTCGGCCGCGAGGAGGTCCGGTCCTACGGGGCGACGATCGTCGACGGCGCGGCCACCACGCTCGCCGGGGGCGACGACGGGTTCGAGGTGGGGCTCGCCGACGGCACCACGCTGCTCGCCCGCCGGGTCGTCGTCGCCACCGGCCTGGTGGACGAGCTGCCCGACATCCCGGGAGTGGCCGAGCAGTGGGGGCGTGGGGTCCTGCACTGCCCGTACTGCCACGGCTGGGAGGTGCGGGACCAGGCCATCGTGGTGGTCGCCACCGGGCCGTTCGCCACCCACCAGGCGCTGCTGTTCCGGCAGCTGTCCGATCGGGTGACCGTCGTCGTCCACCAGGGACCGGGACCGGACCCCGAGGACCGCGCCCGGCTCTCCGCGGTCGGGGTCGAGGTGGTGGAGGGGCCCGTCGGGCGCATCGCCGTCCAGGGCGACGCCGTCCGGGGTGTGGAGCTCGTCGACGGTCGGTCGGTGGCGGCGGACGCCGTCGTGGTGGCACCCCGCTTCGTGGCCCGATCCGAGCTGCTCGCCGGCGTCGGTGTCGAGCCGGTGTCCGCCCCGATGGGCTCCGGCCTCGTGATCGAGACCGACGATCGCGGCGCCACGTCGGCGGCCGGCGTCTACGCCGCGGGCAACGTCTCCGACGTGTCGAACCAGGTGCTCCACGCCGCCGCCGAGGGCAGCCGGGTCGGGGCGATGGTCAACGCCGACCTGGTCCAGGACGACGTGGCCCGGGCAGCGGTGCAGGGCGACGATGCCGCCGGCTGGGACGCTCGCTACGTGAGCCGGGGTCAGAGGATGTGGAGCGGGATGGCGAACGGGGCGCTCGTCGCCGAGGTCGAGCACCTTCCGGCAGGACGGGCGCTCGACGTCGGCTGCGGCGAGGGAGCCGACGCCATCTGGCTGGCCGAGCGCGGTTGGGACGTCGTGGGCGTCGACATCTCCGACGTCGCCATCTCCCGTGCCCGCACGGCCGCGGCGGAGCGCGGCGTCGACGTCGACCTGCGAGCCGTCGACCTCACGGTCCAGTCGCCCGAGCAGGGTGCGTACGACCTGGTGTCGATGCAGTACCCCGCGCTGCGCAAGGACGCCGGCCCCTCCGTCGTGGCCTCCATCCTGGGGGCGGTCGCTCCCGGCGGGACGCTGCTCGCCGTGTGGCACGACCTGAGCGGCGGGCACCACGGCGCCCACCACGATCCGGCCCACTACGTGCTGGCCGACGACCTGATCGAGGTGCTCGACGACGCCTGGACCCTCGAGCTGCACGAGGTCCGTCCGCGCTCCATGCACGGCGGGCGCCAGGGTGCGCCGGTGCCCGACGTCGTCGTCAGAGCCCGTCGCAACGGCTGACCCGCACGCCACGGCGCTCGATCGGATGCGGTGCGAGGATGGGACCGTGACGCGATGGACGTGCCCCGAGTGCCGACGGGAGTTCGGCCGCACCCGCCAGGGACACGAGTGCGCGCCGGCGATGACGCTGGACGACTACTTCTCCACCGGGCCCGAGCGGGAGCGGCCGATCTTCGAGGCGGTGCACGGCCATCTGTCGAGCCTCGGCGACGTCCACGTCGAGCCGGTCTCCGTCGGGATCTTCTTCAAGGTCCACACGACCTTCGCCCAGCTGCGCCCCATGACCAAGTGGGTCGCTCTGTCCTTCTTCTCACCGCAGCGGATCGACCACGCCCGGATCTCGCGGAAGCCGGCCGAGTACAGCGGTCGCTGGCACCACGTCGTGAACCTCGCCGAGGCAGGCGAGGTGGACGACCTCGTCCGTGGCTGGTTGACCGAGGCCTACGTGCTCGAGGCCTCCTGACGCGTCCCGGGGGCGGTGCCTACCGGCGGCCGACGCTGCGACGAGGCACGCGGTCGACCGGGGACGCGATGCTCGTCCGGGCGACACTGCGGGCCCGGACCTCGCGCATCCGGAACGCGGCGTACAGCGCGTCGTCGTCCAGCCGGTCGATGCGCTGCCAGCGCGCTTCGGTCCCGGCCCGACCGGTCGGCTTCGAGCTGCCGGCCCGCTTGTCGTGGACCCGTCGGATCGTGCGGAGCCGGTCGGGCGTCATGCCGAGCAGCGTCGCCACCATGGCGTCGCGCTCGGGACAGCTGAGCCCGTCCCCGTCGCGTGGTCGGTCTGCTTCGCTCATCTCGTCCTCGACGGTCTGATCCCTGCACTTCGCCACCGTCCGTGGCGCGTCCCTCACTCTGTTTTACGCCGTTCCCCTGCCGCTGGCATGGGCCATCGGCACCATTCCGTGCGGCGGTCGCGTGACGTCTCATCCCGCTGCCATGGTGCCGCCGACGTCGCGGCCAAAGGGCGAGAGCATCCGGGATCGCCGCCGCTCCGTACACCCGGGGACCAGCCACCGAAATCGGAGACCCCCGACATGCCCTTCCCGACCCGTGCCCGGGCTGCCACCGCCACCGCTCTCGCGGTGGCGCTCGGCGCCGCACTCGTCACCGCCGCAC
>CAZCJT010000036.1:0-12937 GCA_964498565.1 uncultured Acidimicrobiaceae bacterium | reverse complement strand
GGCGGTCCTCGAAGACCTTGACCTTGCAGCCGGCGTCGACCAGCACAGGGACCAGGTCCAACATGGCCTGGTCGGTGCCGATGCAGGCGATGAGCCCGGAGCCGAGGAGTGCGGGATCGGCGGCGGAGGCGTCGACGACGGGCCCCTCGAAGTCGATGATGCCGACCATCTCACGGACGCCGGGCACCGCACGGGCGGGTGACGGGGTGACGGCCATGTCAGACGACGGGCCGGGGGGTGAGCTGGTCGACCCAGGACGGCGGGGCCTTCAGCAGCCGGCGGGGGTAGTGCTCGACCACGCCGGACACCGCGTCGGCCAGCAGGTGGTACGGATGGGAGCGGTTGGCCACCATCTTCCCGAACTCCTTGAGGGCCAGGTAGGACGGGTTCCGACGGACGATCGGGGTGCGGTCGCCCACCTTCTCGAACCGGGCCATCGCCTCGAACAGGCGCTCCTCGTCGAGGCCCATCCCCACGACGTTGTCCCGTGCGTTGGAGAACAGCGGCATCGCCGCCGGCAACG
The DNA here is from genome assembly GCA_964498565.1 of uncultured Acidimicrobiaceae bacterium. Taxonomy (GTDB): domain Bacteria; phylum Actinomycetota; class Acidimicrobiia; order Acidimicrobiales; family Salinilacustritrichaceae; genus Salinilacustrithrix. The sequence continues at coordinate 12,414 of CAZCJT010000036.1, read as the reverse complement.
ACGTGAGCGCCGCTGGGGACAGCAGCACCTTGGCCATGGTGCGGGCGTGCTTGTGGAGCGGGTCGTGTCCGAGCACCTCCAGCACGTGGAAGCCGACGGCCAGGTGGCGGGACTCGTCGTTGTTGATCTTCTCGAACACGACCTGGCACACCGGGTCCGGGACCTCGTCGGTCAGGAACTTCAGCAGCGCACCGTCGAGGGCGACCTCGAGCATCGGGATCGCCGAGCCGAGCACCGGGAGCGGCAGGGAGTCGGCGTAGCGGTCGAGCCAGTCCATGGCCAGACGCACGCTGATGTGCGGCTCGGGCGGCTCGTCACCGTCGAGCATCCCCCAGCGACGCATCAGGGCCAGCTCGGCGTTGGCGTGGCGCTGCTCCTCGGCGTGGAAGTAGCGGTAGAGCTCGGCGAGCACGGGATCCTCGGCCTTGCGGGCCAGGGCGGCGAAGGCGCGGGCGCCCACCTGCTCGATCCAGGCGACGTCGGCCATGAACGCCCCCAGCTTGGGGCGCATGGCGTCGGGGATCAGCTCGGCGCCGGGCGCGTCCCAGTCGACGTCGGCCAGGGCCCACTGGCGCTCCTGGACCCGCTCGAGCGTCCGGGACAGATCGAGTGACACCTGCCACCACCTCCTGTTGCGAGACTGTGAAACACTGTAGCATCACTGTATCACCGCTGCGGCTGCCGAGGCCGCCCATGACCACGCCGGAGGCCTCCATGCCGTCCACCGTCCACCCGCCAACGATCCCGCCGGCGGAGTTCGACCGCTCCGTCGAGACGCGCCGCATCGCCGTCCCGCACGAGGACGGCATGCCCCGCCACTTCGTCGACGGCGACCTGCTCCAGAGCCACATCATGGCCACGCTGTCGGCCACCTTCCCGAAGGGTGAGCAGTTCTTCGTGGACTCGGTCCGGGCGTTCCGCAGCCAGATCGACGACGAGGAGCTCCGCCGCCAGGTCGCCGGCTTCATCGGCCAGGAGTCCATGCACGGCCGGGAGCACGACCGCTTCAACGAGATCCTCTCCGAGATGGGCTACCCGACCCGCTTCGTCGACGGCGCCACCGGTGCGGTCATGGGCCTGATGCAGCGGGTGCTGCCCCCGTCGGTGCAGCTCGCCGTCACCGCCGCCGCCGAGCACTTCACCTCGGTGCTCGCCGAGCAGATCCTCGAGGAGGACGCGTTCGCCGACCAGGACCTGCCCGAGGACGTCAAGGACCTGTTCCGCTGGCACGCGCTCGAGGAGTGCGAGCACAAGGCCGTCGCCTACGACGTGTACCAGCGCTGCGTGGGCAACGAGGTCATCCGGCTGGCCACGATGCACACGCTCACCGCCCTGCTCGGCACCGTGGTGATCAGCAGCCTCCTCGGGACCGTGCTGAGCGACCGCTCGGCCCGCAACCCGGTCCGCTTCGTGCGCAGCGTCCTGAACCTGCGCCGGTCCCCCTTCGCCCGCAAGAAGATCGCCCTGCGCCTGCTCGAGTACAACCGGCCGGGCTTCCACCCCGACGACCGCGACACCGAGCTGCTCGTGACCCAGTGGCGCGAGGCCCTCTTCGGGGCCGAGGGTGAGCTGAACGACATCCTGGCCGGCGCCCGCAAGGCCAGCGCCTGACGAAGCCCGGGTGAGCGTCGACGGTCGGATCCGTCGACGCTCACCCGGTCCCGGTCCATCGGACCGGGGACGGTCCATCCGGACCGGCGAGCCCCGCTCAGGCGTCGGCGAGCGCCCCGGCGCTGGCCAGCGCCGGCTCCCGCACGGGGCTGGCGTAGCGGTAGTGGCTGAGCGGGAAGTGGCGGTTCTCCCACCACATCTCCGCGTACAGCGACGGCCGCAGCGGGCTGTCGCCCTGGAAGTTGACGTAGTACGTGTTCGATCCGGCACAGGCGGGACCGAAGAGCGGGCTGTCGGCCTGCCGGGTCCGGCACTTCTCGACGAAGCGGTCCTGGGGGCCCTTGCGGACCTCGGCCGACGTCGCGCCGCGGCGGTCGGCCTCGGCGATCACGCGAGCGGCGTGTCGGGTGGTGGCCTCGATCATCCAGAAGTAGGAGCCGACGACGAAGCCGTAGGGCCCCATGACCGAGAACATGTTCGGGAACCCGCAGACGCTGACGCCCTGGTAGGCGTGGAAGCGGTTCTCGAGCCAGAACTCACCCAGCTCCACCCCGCCGCGGCCGTGGATCGGGAACGGCGATGGCGCCTGCTCGCTCATCACGTGGAAGCCGGTGGCGCAGATCAGCACGTCGGCCTTGTGGAGGGTGCCGTCCTCGGTGCGCACGCCGGTGGGCGTGACGGACGTGATGGGCGTGGTGATCAGCTCGACGTTCTCGCGGTTGAACGTGCGCAGGTACGTGTTCGACATGGACGGGCGCTTGCACCCGAACCCGTACTCGGGGATGAGGGCCTCGCGGGTCTCCGGGTCGTCGACCTGGGAGCCCATCCAGCGGCGCAGCCCTGCCTCCAGGCCGGCGCGCAGCGGCGCGAGCCGCTGCTGGAACACCACGTTGGCGGTGACGTCGAAGAAGGCGGTGGCCACGCCGCGCGCTGCGGTCCGGACCGGAGGGACCGAGAGCAGCGCCTTGGGCAGCAGGCCGATCTCGGGGTCGGGCTTGGGCGCGACCCAGATCGGCGTGCGCTGGTACACGTCGAGGTGGGCGACGTCGGCGGCGATCTCCGGGATGAGCTGCAGGGCGCTGGCGCCGGTGCCGATGCAGGCCACCCGCTTCCCGGTCAGATCGACCGAGTCGTCCCAGCGGGCCGTGTGCAGCACCTCGCCGCGGAAGCGATCGATGCCGTCGATGTCGGGCATGACCGGGCGCTCGAGCGCACCGACCGCGTTGATGACGTAGCGGGCGGTGATCTCGCGAGCGCCGTCGGCGTCCTCGATGGCGACGCGCCACAGGTCGGTGGCCTCGTCGAAGGTCATGGAGGTGACCGAGGTCCCGAACCGCATGCGGCGGCGCAGGTTCCGGCGGTCGACGACGTCCTCGGCGTAGGCGAGCAGCTCGGAGCCGGGCGCGAACAGGCGCGACCAGCTGCTGCGCTGCTCGTAGCTGAAGCTGTACACCAGCGAGGGGATGTCCACGGCGACCCCCGGGTAGCGGTTGGCCCGCCACGTGCCGCCGGGGCCCTCCCACTTCTCGAGGATCACGTAGTCCTGCACGCCGGCGGCCTCGAGCTCGACCGCCGCCCCGATGCCGCCGAAGCCGGCGCCGACGATGACGACGTGGTGGTCGGGCAGGGAGCCGGCCTCCGCCGTGCCCGCGGTCGCCGTCACATCCCCACCTTGGCGCCGAGGCGGATGAGGTTCTGGTAGACGGCCGGCGGCAGCAGCGACATCACCTTGAACAGCTGGGCGTCGGGGCCGATGAAGACCCGCCGCTTGTCGCGGGCCACGCCGTCGAGGATGACCTGGGCCGCCTTCTCCGGCGTGGTCATGAAGACCTTCTCCGCCTTCTCGATGAGCACGTCGGGGTCCTGGCCGAGGCCCTTCATGGTCACCTCGTCGAAGCGACCGTTGCGGGCGATGTTCGTCTTGATGCCACCGGGGTGGACGGTGGTGCAGCTGACCGTTCTCGGCTTGTCCGAGTCGAGCTCGATGCGCAGCGCCTCGGTGAACCCCCGCACGGCGAACTTGGCCGCGTTGTACGCGGACTGCGACGGGATGCCGACCAGGCCGAACACGCTGGACACGTTCACGATGTGGCCCTCACCGCTGGCCCGCAGGTGGGGCAGGAACGCCTTGGTGCCGTGCACGACGCCCCAGAAGTTCACGCCCATCAACCACTCGAGGTCCTCGTAGGTCATGGTCTCGACGTTGGCGCCGAGGGCGACGCCGGCGTTGTTGACGATCAGGTTGACCTTGCCGTGGTCGGCGGCGACCTTGTCGGCCCAGTCCTCGACCGCCTGGCGGTCGGCGACGTCGACGACCGCGGTGGTGACGGCGCCGCCCTGCGCCTCGACGAGTCCGGCGGTGGCCGACAGGCCGGCTTCGTCGACGTCGCACAGCGCCACGGTGCCGCCGCGGCGGGACACCTCGAGGGCGAGGGCCCGGCCGATGCCGGAGCCGCCGCCGGTGATGGCGCCAACGCGCCCGGAAAGGGTCTTCATGGGGTCCTCCTGGGACGAATCGCTCGACGGGACAGTGTTACGCATCTGTCTCATCGTTGTCGACCCCGAGGTCGTGGGGCGGCGCGATGTGCGGAGCCGTGCCGACTGTGCAACACTTTGAGCCAGTTGTCACACCGCAACACGCCGGCGAGTCGATGGGGTCCCGCCGGTACCCGCCACACCGGAGGACGCTCATGGCGCATTCCCGAGCCACGGCCAACGCGTCCGTCGCGTCGCGGGCCTCGGGGGGGTCGGCATGAGCGGCCGCACCGGACGGCTGCTCGCCGAGACCGGCGGCACCATCTCGATCGCCCTGGAAGGGGTCCGCAACACCTGGGACGTGCGGCACTGGTGGCGCGAGTACGTCGTGCAGTCGGCGTTCCTCGTGAGCGTCACGCTGACGCCGGTGGTGCTGATCGCCATCCCCCTCGGAGCCACGATCTCGCTCCAGATCGGACAGCTCACCCGCCAGCTCGGTGCCGAGTCGTTCACCGGAGCGGCGATCATCGTCGGCATCATCCGCGAAGCGGCACCCATCGCCGCCGCCCTGCTCATCGCCGGCGCTGGCGGGTCGGCCATGACCGCCGACATCGGGGCGCGGAACATCCGTGACGAGCTGGCGGCCATGGAGGTCATGGCCATCAACCCCGTCGGTCGCCTGGTCACCCCGCGCCTGTGGGCCGCGGCGTCGGTCGGCGTGCTGCTGGTGTCCATGGTGATCGTCGGTGGCGTGGGCGGCGGCTTCTTCTTCACCGTCATCGTCCAGGGCGTGTCCCCCGGCGCCTTCTTCAACGGCGCCACCGCCCTGGTCCGCATGTCGGATCTCGTCGTCGCCATGGGCAAGGCCGGGCTGTTCGGGATCATCGCCGCCGCCATCGCCTGCCAGCGCGGCATGAGCTGCGACCGCAGCCCCCTCGGCGTGGGCATCGCCGTCAAGCAGGCCGTGGTCGTCACCCTCCTCGCCGTGTTCACCGTCAACTACGTGATCACCTCCATGTACGTCGTCCTCGTCCCCCAGCGGGTGTTCTGATGGCCGTCGCCGCACCACTCGCCCGCCGGCCCCTCCGGCGCCTGGGGCGCATGACCGGCTCCGTCGAGGAGCGCCTGGCCGGGCTCGGGCGCTTCGCGATGTTCGCGGGCAAGGTCCTCACCCACGCCGCGGTCGACGTCATCGGCCGCCTGCGGTTCTGGCGGGTGGTGGTGCGCCACACCAGCGACATCGTCGCCGGTGCCGGCGCCGTGGTCGTCGGCGGCGGGATGGTGTTCGTGGTGGCGGCCATGGCCCTGGCCGTCGGCGCCACCGTCGGCGTCCAGGCCATCGCCGGGCTCTCCCAGGTCGGTGCCGAGTCCTACGTGGGCATCGTCGGCGCGCTGGCGAACACCCGGGAGATCACGCCGCTCATCGCCGGCGTCGCCCTGTCGGCCCAGGTCGGTGCGTCGTTCACGGCCGAGATCGGCTCGATGCGCATCTCCGAGGAGATCGACGCACTCGAGGTCATGTCGATCCCGTCGCTCGTGTACCTCGTGTCCACCCGGATCGTCGCCCTGGTCGCCGCCCTCGTCCCGCTCTACCTGGTCGCCATGTTCGCCTCGTTCTGGGGCACCCGGTTCGTCACCACCCAGCTGTTCGGCGCGTCACCGGGCCTGTACGACTACTACTTCCGCCTCTACCTGCCCACGATCGATGTCGTCTACAGCGCCATCAAGGTGGCGATCTTCGCCGTCGAGGTGGGCCTGATCCACGGCTACTTCGGCTACTTCGCCACCGGCGGGCCGGCCGGCGTCGGCCGGGCGGTGGGCGTGGCCATCCGCATCACCATCGTCGTGGTGGTGAGCACCAACCTGCTGCTGTCCTACGTCTTCTGGGGCACGACGACCACCGTGAGCCTGACCGGATGAACACCGACCTCCCCCGCCGCACCCTCGCCCTCGTCGGCCTCGTGGCCGCCGTGTTCGCCGCCGCCATCGGCGTCGTCATGCTCGCCTACGGACGGGGCGAGTTCGACGACACCTACGAGCTGCGGGCCGTGTTCCCGTCCTCGAGCCAGGGCATGTTCACCGACGGCGGCACCGAGGTGAAGATGCGCGGGGTCAACGTCGGCACCGTGCGGGGCATCGAGCTGCTCGACGACGGGCGGGTGGAGGTGCGCTTCGCCATCCGGGGCGGCGTCGAGGTGCCCGCCGTGGCCGAGGCCCGGATCGAACCGCTGTCGGTGTTCGGCCCCAAGTTCATCGACCTCGACCCGGGCTTCGCCGAGCCCGACGCCGACGTCCTCGAGCCAGGTGCCGAGCTGGCCCGGGCCACGACCGGCACGGACCTGACCGACGTGCTCGACGAGGCGGGCAGCCTCTTCGAGGCCGTGGACGCCATCGACCTGGTCACGATCGTGACCGAGACGGCACGGGCGCTGTCCGGACGCGGGGACACCCTGGGCCGGGGCATCGACGCCGGCTCCGAGCTCGTCGAGGTCGCCCACGGGCGTCGCGACCTCATCGCCCCCTTCCTCGCCGACGTGGAGACCGTCGCCGGCACCACGGCATCGCGCAGCGGCCCCGTCCTCGACGGCCTCGACGACTACGAGATCGTCGCCCGCCTCGTGGCCGACCACGCCGGAGAGCTGGTCGACCTCCTCGACGCCACCGGCACGCTCGCCACCCGGGGCACGACCTTCATCACCGACAGCGCCGGTGACTTCGACCGCACGGTGCGGGCCATGGCTCGCATCATGCGCACCGTCTACGACGACCGGCAGCGGATCCCGGCGACCTTCGACGCGGTCGGCGCCTTCTTCGACATGCTCGGCGCCGGCATGCGCCTGCCGGGACCGGACGGCAAGAAGCTGACGGCGCTGAAGGGCTTCATCACCGCCGACCTGTGCCTGGTCTACGGCGTCTGCCTCCTCCCCGACGGCGGGCTGGGCGAGACCACCGTGCCGCCGCTGGTCGGCGGGGGGCCGGGCACACCCTCGCCCCTCCCCCTCCCCGGTCTCCCGACGGCGCCCCAGCCCGAGCCCGACGGGCTCCTCGACGGGCTCCTCGGCGGGCTGCTCGGTCCTCTGGGAGGCAACCGATGACGCTGCGCGGCTCGCTCCGCCGGTTCGCCATCTTCGTCGTGGCCTCCGTGTTCCTGACCTGGTGGATCGCCGGTGAGATCACCGGGAGCGGCCCCTCCGGCTCGATCGAGCTCACCGCCCGCTTCGGCGACGTGTCCGGCATGGTGGCCGGCGACGACGTGCGCCTCGGCGGCCTCCCCGTGGGCAAGGTGAAGGCGGTGGAGGTGGTCGACGGCGGTGCCGTCGTCAACTTCACCGTGGACGACGACGTCGAGGTCCCCGCCGACTCGACCGTCGCCGTGCGGTGGCGGAACCTCATCGGCCAGCGCTACCTCGGCCTGCGCCCCGGCGAGGCCCCGGCCCGGCTCGCCGACGGCGACGAGGTCGAGCGGGCCGACGACGTGGTCGACCTCGGCCGCATCGTCAACCAGCTCTCGCCCCTCGCCCAGGCGGTGGGACCGGACCAGGTGAACCGGATCATGGAAGCCCTGGTGGTCGCCTTCGAGGGCAACGAGGCCGCCTTCGACGACCTCACCGCCGACCTCGCGTCCCTGGCCGGCGCCCTCGACGAGCGCACCGTCCTGCTCGGCCAGATGCAAGAGGACTACGCCGACATCGGCGAGGCCATCGCCTCCCGCGACCGCCAGATCGCCGACATGGTGACCAACCTGACCTCCATCAGCGGCACCCTCGACGCCACGGACGGTCTCGTCGACCGGGCGCTGCAGGAGTTCGCCCGCTTCGCCCAGGGGACCGAGCAGCTCCTGGTCCGGGCCGAGCAGGACCTGGGGGCCGTCCTGGAGCAGCTCCCCGCCATCACCGGCACCGCCCGCACCGAGATCGGCACCATCGAGGAGGCCCTGCGCGGCCTCCCGGTGATGATGGACGCGGTCCTGCCCGCCCTCAACCGAGGGCCCTACCTGCGGGTCAACCTGCTCTGCCTCGCCGCTGCGCCGGGCTCCTGCCCGCATCCGCTGCTGTTCTTCGAGGACGAGGGCGCATGAGACGACCACAGCTGAAGAGCTTCCGCGACCGCAACCAGGTGGTCGTCGGCATCGTGGGGATCCTGTTGATCGTCGCCGCCGCCGCGTCGGTCTTCGCGGTCGGCACGGCCGGGCTCCTGGAGGACCGCTACCAGCTCACCGCCACCTTCGAGAACACCGGTGGGCTCGACACCAGCGCCGACGTCCGCCTCGCCGGTGTGCCGGTGGGCGCGGTCACCGGCATCGACGCCGACTTCGACCGCGGCGTGGTCGTCGTGACCTTCGAGGTCGACGAGGGCATCGACCTCGGCCCGCGGACCACCGCGGAGATCGCCGCCGCCACCCTGCTCGGCGGGTACTACCTGCGCCTCGACGGACCGGTCACCGAGCCGCACCTCGCCGACCTCGACCCCGACGACGAGCGCCGGCAGATCCCGCTGAACCGCACCACCGCACCCACCTCGCTGAACGACGTCCTCGCCGACACCACCGAGACGGTGACAGCCATCGACTTCGGCCTGGCCAACCGGGTCGTGGACCAGGTGGCCGGCGCCGCCGAGCGCAACGTCGACACCCTCCCGGCCCTGATCGACGACATGGCGTCCATCTCGGTCGCCCTCGCCGCCCGCGACGCCGAGGTCCGCCGGCTGGCCGAGAGCGCGGAGAAGCTCACCGGCACCCTGGCCGACCGCGACCAGCAGCTCGCCCAGCTCGTCGACACCTCCGACCGCTTCCTCGCCGAGCTCGCGGCCCGCCGCGACGAGCTGTCCACCATCCTCTCGAGCGGCGCCGTGGCCGCCGGCGAGGCCAGCGAGGTGCTCGTCCGCCACCGCGACGCCATCGACGCCATCATCAGCGACACCGACACGATCACCAGCGAGCTGTCCGACACCCTGCCCGTGATCAACGAGACGCTCACGATGTCGCGCACCCTGTTCCCGCTGCTCGTCGGCACCCTCGACCCCGCCGGCGGGTTCAGCGTCCGTGGCGAGGGCATCCTCGTCCACCCTGGCCAGGTCGAGAACATCCTCGACGTGGTCGACGACCTCCTCGGCCTCCTGGGAGTCCAGCCATGACCCGTCGAACCCTGCAGCGCCGCGTGACGTCGGTGGTGGTCGTCGCCCTCGCTGCCGGCCTCCTCGCCGGCTGCGGCTCCGGATCCGGCGGAACGCGCACGGTCACGGCCGAGTTCGGCTCCGCCGTCGGCGTGTACGAGACCGGTGATGTCGTCGTGCTCGACCAGGTGATCGGCACGGTGGAGGAGGTCGAGCTGCGCGACGACCTGGTGATGGTCGAGATGAGCATCCGCGACGACATCCCCCTGCCTGCAGACGTCCAGGCCACCATCGAGGCCCAGACGGTGCTCGGCGAGCGCAGCATCACCTTGTTCCCGGCCTGGAACCCCGAGCTCGAGGCCGCCGGCGCCGCCAAGCTCGAGGACGGCGCCCGCATCCCGCTCGAGCGGACGCAGGTGCCCGTCGAGCCGGACGAGGCGCTGCAGGCCTTCAACGAGCTGCTCGCCGGCCTCGACCCGGATGCGGTCGGTGGCCTGGTGACCGACGGTGCCACGATCCTCGACGGCCGGGGTCAGCGGATCAACGAGGCGATCTCGGGCGTGTCGCAGCTGACCGAGACGCTGGCCGCGGTCGACGAGCCGCTGCTCGCGACGGCGGCGTCGGTGAACCGGATAGCCGGCGTGCTCAACCAGCGCGATGCCCAGCTCCGCCAGCTGATCGACGACTTCGGCGCCGCGGTCGGCACCTTGGCCGGCGAGCGGGCCCAGGTGGAGTCCCTGCTCGGCTCGCTGGTGGGGCTCACCGACGAGACCACCCGGCTCCTCGACGCCCACGCCGAGCGGCTCCCGGCCACCATCGCCACCCTTGCCGCGACCCTGAACGTCGTCGAGGCCAACGCCAGCACGCTCACCGTGCTCACGGACACGCTGCCCGACGTCACCGAGTCGTTCCAGGCGGCCTACAAGCCGGACATCCAAGGCTTCTTCCTCAAGGTCAACACGCTCGCCGTCGTCGAGACCGTCGTAGAACAGCTCCTCGACGCCGTCGGCCTCTTCCCCGGGGAGATCTGATGCGCCGAGTCCCGTTCCTCGCCGGCCTGGCCGCCGTCGGCCTGCTGGCCTCGGCGTGCGACATCCAGACCACCGGCGCGCCCGCCGGCGAGCTGACCCTCTATGCCAGCTTCGACGACGTCCAGGACCTGGCCCGCGGCCACTTCGTGGAGATGTCCGACGTTCCGGTCGGCAGCGTCTCCGAGCTGGAGCTCGACGGTCACCGCGTCCGCGTCCGCCTCGATGTCGACGAGGACCGGGCCATCCCGGAGGGGACGAAGGCCCTGATCCGGCGCACCTCACTGCTCGGGGCCAACTTCATCGAGCTCGTGCCACCCGAGGAAGGCCGCGGCGGGCCCCTGCTCGGTGACGGCGACGAGATCGCCGAGACCGCCAGCCAGGTCGAGCTCGAGGAGCTCGCCGCCCGGGCCGGTGCGGTCATCGGCGCCATCGACGCCCAGTCGCTCTCGGGCACCATCACTGCCGCCGACCAGGCGCTGCTGGGGCGTGGGGAGCGCATCGGCGAGCTGATCGGCCGGAGCCGAGACATCGTCTCCACCGTCCAGGACCAGCAGACCGCGCTCCTCGGGACCATCGACGCCCTCGGGGCCCTCGGGGCCCAGTTCGCGCCGGCCGCCGACGACCTCGCCACCCTGATCGACTCCCTCGACCAGGCGACGGCGACCGTTGCCACCAACCGGGACCGGGCGGTGGTGACCGCCGAGGCGCTGGTCGAGCTGGCCCGCACCACCACGGACCAGGTGCTGGTTCCCCACACCGACGCCATCCTCGATCTGCTCGACCAGGCCGACCCGGTCCTGGCCGCCATCGCCGCCCGGGCCGAGTCGATCAGCGGTCTGTTCGACGACATCGTGTTCTTCAACACGGTGCTGCCGACGGTCGTGGCCAACGGGCAGGTCCTGATCCAGGCGTGGCTCGATCCCTTGGTGGCGATCGGCGGCGCGCAGAACCTGGATCCCACCGACCCGGCCCGGTTGATCACCGGCCTGCTGAACGGGGTCCTGTAGTGCTCCCCCGCCGGATCTACCTCAACCTCGGGGCCTTCGCCGTCCTGTTCGCCGTGCTGATGGTGTGGGCGGTCTTCGACATCATCAGGCCCGTCGCGCTGGAGGACACGTACCCGCTGCGGATGCAGTTCGCCGACGCCACCGGCCTGCGCACCAACGTCGAGGTCACCTACCGCGGCGTCCGCGTCGGGGAGATCACCGACGTGTCGCTGCGCGATGGCGGCGCCGACGTCCGCGCCGCCATCGACGGAGACCGGCAGCTGCCGGCCGGCGTCAGCGCAGCCATCCGGCGGCGCTCCGCCGTGGGCGAGCCGTACATCTCCCTCGACGCCCCGCCCGACTGGGAGTCCGGCGACGCCGTGCTCGACACCGAGGAGGGCGCCGAGATCCCCGCCGATCGCACCAGCGCCGGCGTGGCCTACGGCAGCTTGTTCGACAGCGCCGAGGATCTGCTGTCGAACGTCGACCGAGAGGATCTGGGCACCGTCACCTCGGAGCTCGCCGTGGCCCTGCGAGACCAGGGCGACGAGCTGGGCCGCATCATCGCCAACACCACCGATGCCGCCTCCACCTTCGCCGAGGGCCGCGACGAGCTGGACCGCCTCGCCGTCGAGCTCACCGCGCTGATGAGCGTGCTCGCCGACAAGAGCCCCACGATCGCCGACGCCACCGACGACCTCACGTCGCTCGTGGGCACCCTGTCGAGCAGCGCCGACGACATCGACGCCCTCATGGCCCGCACGCCCCCGGTGGTGTCGCGGATGGATGACCTGCTCGTGCAGGCCTACGGCGACCTGCGCTGCACCGCCGCCGGCGCCGCCGCGATCAGCGGCGTGATCGACACCGACCACACGCTGCGTCAGATCACGCGGTTCCTGCGCTCGGCCGAGTCCGCGGCGGAGGTCATCCCCAAGGCCATCTACGAGGGCCCGGACGGGCGGTACCTGTCGGGCACCTTCGGGTTCTCGCCCGGCGCGCTCGTGGACTACGACGTGTTCCAGGAGTTCGACGAACCGCCGCAGGTCGGCGAGTGCCCCACCGGTGCCCCCGACGGCCCGGCCGGGCTGATTGACGCCGCGGTCAGCGACCTCTCCGGCGGTGAGGGCGGCGACAGCGAGGGACCTGCCGACGACGACGGGGCCGACGAGGACGCCGGCCGCGAGCTGGCCGGCTCCGAG
>CAZCJT010000035.1:0-13461 GCA_964498565.1 uncultured Acidimicrobiaceae bacterium | reverse complement strand
GGCACCGCGCCCGCCCCGCACGATCGCCATCACCGGGTCCGGCAGCATCGTCTCCGTCGGCGGGATCCGGGTGCACAACAGCATCGCCGGCCGCCTCGGCGACCTCCTGGCGGCCGCCGATGCCGCCGGCATCTCGCTGGCCGGCGGCGGCTACCGCGACCCCGCCGGGCAGATCGCGGTGCGGCGGAGCAACTGCGGCACCAGCGACTACGCCATCTACCAGATGCCGGCCAGCAGCTGCAGCCCCCCGACAGCGCGGCCGGGCACGTCGATGCACGAGCAGGGCCTGGCCATCGACTTCACCCACGGCGGCCGGATCATCAGCTCCCGGTCGTCGGTCGCGTTCCAGTGGCTCATCGCCAACGCCTCCCGCTACGGCCTGTACAACCTCCCGAGCGAGCCGTGGCACTGGTCGGTCAACGGGCGGTGACCAGCTCCCGTGGACCTCTGGCGAGAATGACGTCATGACACGACGACAGCTGGTCTCCTCGGGTGCAGCATGGGAGCCGATCGTGGGCTACTCCCGAGCAGTACGGGTCGGGTGCCACGTGTGCGTCGCCGGGACGACCGCGGCGCTCCCCGGAGGTGGCGCCGTCGGCGGAGACGACATCGGGTCCCAGGCCCGCGAGGCGCTGCGCAGGATCGCCATCGCGCTGGACGAAGCCGGCGCCAGCCTCCGTGACGTCGTGCGCACCCGGATGTTCGTCACCGACATCAGCCGCTGGGAGGAGGTCGGTCGAGCGCACGGCGAGGTGTTCGGCGACATCCGACCCGCCACCTCCATGGTCGAGGTCAGCCGGCTCATCGATCCGGCGCTGCTCGTCGAGATCGAGGCCGACGCCATCGTCCCCTGACCGGAGCAACCGGCCTCATCGCTGGTTCCGGTAGAACGTTGCCGCATGGTCATCAGCGGCGAGTCGGCGGTCGCGGACATCCAGGAGCGGCTGGACTCGCTGGGCTGGTACCACACCATCGACGTCGTGCCGGGGGCGACCACCAAGGGCTGGTTCGATCTCCGGCACGCACTCGGGGTCATGCCGTTCCCCGACGTGCGCGGCAAGCGCTGCCTCGACGTGGGGACGTGGGACGGCTTCTACGCCTACGAGATGGAGCGGCGTGGCGCGGCCGCGGTGGTGGCGATCGACGTCCCCGACCTGGCCGACGTCGACTACCCGCCCGAGATCCGGGCGCGTGAAGACTTCGACCCGAGCTGGTCCGACACGCAGCCCCGCCCCGCCGGCTTCCAGTTGCTGCACGAGATCCTCGACTCGAAGGTCGAGTGGCGGGCCGGGAACATCTACGACCTCGATCCCGAGGAGCTCGGCACCTTCGACGTGGTGGTCGTGGGCAGCCTCCTCGTCCACCTGCGCGACCCGGTGCGGGCGCTCGACGCGGTACGGCGGGTGACCCGCGGCGTGCTCCTCTCGACCGACTACCTGCACCCGCCGGTCAACCTGCTCGCGCGGCGGGGCCGGCCGCTCTTCGAGCTGCGCGGCGAGGGGAGCGACTTCCAGTGGTGGCTCGCCAGCGACGCCGGCCTGCGCCAGCTGCTCCGCGTCGGCGGCTTCGAGATCGACGAGGCCTCCCCGTACTTCCTGCTCCGCCCCGGTCCAGTGGGCGCGCCGGGTGCGAGCTTCCAGGGGATCCGCGGCCAGGTCAAGCGCCTGGCGAACCGCATCGTGACCGGCGACGCCACCGCAGGCGGCCACCTCCACCGGGCGTACCTCGCGCACCCGCGCTTCTGACCGTTGACGTGCTCGAACAGTCAGTGACGTGGGCGCGGAGGGACTCGAACCCCCGACATCTTCCTTGTAAGGGCGTTCAAGGCGGATCTCGGCGGACGTCCGCGAACAAGAGTCGCAGGTCAAGCGGGGTACGGGGGCAACGGCGAACTCGCCTGAACGAAGGCGGATGTGCGATGAAAGTGCGATGGAAACCGCGGCTGACCGTGGCGCGATATGGGATGCCTAACGCCGAGACTCGGAGACGCCGAGCTTGCCCCGACTGCCTCACCGATCCGGCGTTGGAGGGCACCTCCGCCGTGCGCTCACGCGGCACGTTCTGTGACACCTCCCGGCTGGGTTCGACCGCGAACAGAGCGACGATCCGGGTTGGCCGCGCCTGACCTGCGCGCAGTGGTCAGGACAGATGTGAGTCGCGAGTTCTGTCCTCGCCTTGCCCGAGGCGCTCTAGCTCGATGGAGACAGCACTGTTGCTCCGTGCGTCGCAGCGATCCGGATGATCTCGGCAAGCTCGGCACCGGGCGGAAGCTCGCTGCGACTGATCGCCGCGAAGAAGCCTGCCGCCCCTTCGTGCGAAGTGAAGCTCAGCATCTCGGCCCCGCCAACGCCTAGGCGGAACCAGTGGGTCGTTCCGCCGGGGATGTGGACGAATGAGCCCGCCCCCAGCGTGGACTCCTCGCCGTCTGCGCCGAACACCACCTCACCCCGGACCACAAAGAAGGCCTCATCCCACGGGTGATGGTGCGGCGGCGGGCCGCTGCCCTCCGTGCCGACCTGCAGGAAGACCTCGTAGCCGTTCGTCTGTACGGCAGACGCGAGAACAGTGATCTCCTCACCACCCATGTCGAGCGGCGTCGGCCGCTCGTGAGCCCCCATCACGATCGGTGCGTCGCCCATCCCCTCGTTCCTCGGTTCCACCGCAACACCTTGCCCGAGATGGCGCGTCCGTGCACGGCTCGGTTGCGCAGATCGACGGCTCGTGCCACACCACGCTGTCCGCAGACCGCCCCAGAACGCGCAACCAGAACGCCGTGGGGCATCGTCACCGAGCTGCCGGTCGGTAGCGTGCGGGGGGAGCGTCCCCGATTGACGTCCCAGAACGCTCGGGAACCTTTCGTGCTGAGGTCTCAGACTCAGCTGCTCGGTACGGCGAGCGATCGAGCGAACTCCAGGAGACGGTCAAGGGACGCTGCGCCCTCACCGAAGCACGACGGCCCCGAGTCGAGGACGAACGACTGACCCGCCATCTCCCAGAGGAGCGCAACCTGCCCCGGGGCCGTCGGACCACCTTCGTAGTAGGTCGCCTGCGCGCCGCTCACATCGTGGGTGCTCACGGGCTGCAGGAAGCTGACATCCCGATCAGGACCGGACGCCAGGCCTTGGGTGAGCGAGACCGGGCTATCCGATGGTGTGCAACTGCCGCCTGTGGGCGGCGGCGGTTCAGCGCCCCACGTGCGTTGCCAGTACGCCGCTGTCTCCGGATCTGGGAATCCGGCCTGCTCGCTGAGGAGCGTCCAGTCCTCCGGCATCCAGGTCGGCTCGGCCAAGAGCGACCCGTCGAAGACCTCCAAGAGACGGCGTGACTCCTCCTCGAAGACCCTACGGTCACCGAGCGGCGCATCGAGGCCGACCTCCACAGACCGGGAGTAGCCCTTCAGGGTGCAGACAACGGTCTCGCTATCGCCGAACGCGCCACCGCCGACCGAGAAGAGTTGGACCGTCACCTCGCCAGCCGATTCGCTGACCTCAGCCCGGTAGGCGACCGTGCACGCCTCTCCGGAGACGTAGGGCGCACCTCCGATGAAGGTGACCACTAGCGACCGACCGTCGGGCGACGTGCGCGTGCCGGTCAGCCCGCCGCTTCCCATGACGTACGGCTCCCACCGGTCGTCATCGACGGGCGGCATGCCGTCGCTTGGCACGTCGCCTACCTCGGTCGTCGTCGTTGCTTGCTCCGCTCCGTCGTCGACCGCTGCACGGCGCTGTTCGCACTGGGCGATCATGTCGGCCCGGGCGCGGTCGGCGTCGATCACTTCACGAACGGCCGGCTCGGCGCGGAGAGTGTCCGCGATGGCATCTACCGGCAAGGGCCCGGCCACGCTGAGCTCGAAGCGGGGTGGAAGGATCTCAGCTGTCACCGATTCGACGATCTCTGGGGAGTCAGCGAACAAGTCTCGAAACTCGTCGTAGGTCGCTCTTTGGCCGAGGAAGCGCACGACCTGGGCGTCGGTAGCGGTTCCAATCAGGCGGGCGACCTGGTCGTGTTGCTCGCTCGTGCTCTCCGGCTGCAAGAAGACGAGCACGTCGGTGTCGGCTGCGATGTGCGAGGCGCCCTCCTCGCACGGGGTCACAGCGCTTCGGTCTTGCTGGGGTTCCTCCGGTCCCATGCCCGTGTCGACAGATGTGTCATCGGTTCCGGTGAGTGTCACGCCGGCGATCACGACGACCACTACGGCTGCGGCCGCCCAGGCGATCGGGCGCGAGCGGCGCTTGGACTGCGGCGCTTCGGTGGTTTCGATGTCGTCGAAGTCGGGGGCGACGGGGGCTTGGGAGACGACCTCGGCGAGTACCTCGCGGATCTTCCCGTCGAGTGGATCGGAATGGCTCATGACAGGCTCCTCCGGAGCTTGGATCGGGCGCGAGCGAGGTGGCGGCGCACCGCGCCTTCGGAGATCGCCAACGTGTCGGCGATCTCGCTGACGGGGAGGTCCTGCCAGTACGCGAGGTAGGTGACCGTCCGTTGCTGCAACGAGAGCTCGGCAACGGCGCGGAGGACCTCCGGATGCAGGCGTGGTGCGTCCTCGACGAACCGCTCACCCTGCCGGGTGACTGCCTCCTCTCGGCTCAGCCGGCGCAGGGTCGAACGGTGTGACGATCTGGCCTCGTTGACCACGGCGCGCACCCAGTAGGCGTACCGGTTCTCCACGTCTTGCCACTGGCGAGAAGCGAGTGTGCGGGCCACGGCGGCAGCGACCACGTCCGGGGCTGCCGATGGACCGACGAGCGTCGTCGCCAAGGAGACCAGATCGTCCGCGTGCTTGCGGTACAGCTCCCCGTCGTCCGAACGCACCATCACCTAGTAGACGCCACCAACAGCCCGTACGGGTGACACACATGTCGAGAAGTTGCAGCCCGACCGGCCCGTCCGTGCCGGCGCAGAAGTGGCTTCGATCGCGCGGCGGAAAAGTGCCCCATATCGCACGCCCAAATCTCGCCCATGTCTGCGTGGGGCGGTATCCCAAAGGTGCCGCACGGGGTGAAGGTGTCGACCTGCCCGGAACTCCGTCCCGGACCGGAGCGATATCCGGCGTGCGGACCGACTCCAGATCCGGCAGTATCCGGCGCGTGGCGGGATCGGCGCAGGGGCAGTCCGATGGGTGGCTCGACAAGGTCGACCTGCAGCAGAAGACGACGGAGCGGCGTTGGACACCAGCCCGGCTACTTCTCCTGATTACCGCGTTCTTCGCAGAGATCTTTGACGGACCCGGATCTACTGCGAGCAGCCATTGGGCGGTCTATGCGGTCCGGACCGACGGACGCTACGTACTCGCGGGCCGGTGTCCAGACCTGCGGGCTGCTCAGGCAGCCCGTGCGGAGCTCGTGCGACTTGCGGCCGAGCACGACGAAGCTGAGACGCTCGCACTATTCCGCCGGTGGCTGGCGGCGAACCCGTAGCCCAGGCCATCCATTCTGATGCCGACGGTCACCGAGCGATGGCGAGGACGATGAAGGTCCCGGCCAGAAGGATGATCGGGATCAGGAACGACCACACGAGGAGCGCTCGGCGCCTTTCGTCATGAAGGCCCTCCCAACAGCTTTGTCAACCTCTGGCCAGGCTGGCGCGTTGGAAGTGGTAGATGCAGACGAGACCGAGTTTCGATGAACGGTTCCAGACGCTGGCGGCGATCGCCTACCGGGTGGGATTCCGCCTAGTTGGCGACCGCGACGTAGCCGAGGATCTGGCACAAGAAGCACTCGCTCGGGCGTTTCCACGCTGGGACGACATCTGGCGTTACGACGAGGCCTGGGTGGTTCGAGTCACGTCCAACCTGGCGATCGGCCGGTGGCGACGACGTACACCCAATGCCTCCGGCCCCGAGATCGGCGCATCGGCCGACGCAGGCCTAGGGGAGCGACTCGACCTGCAACGGGCGCTGCGTTCCCTGCCACGGCGCCAGCGAGAAGCGGTCGTCCTCCGCCATCTCGGCGACCTGAGCGAACGGCAAACCGCCGAAGCCCTCGGATGCTCGGTCGGAGCAGTGAAACAGCACACCCGCCGCGGACTCGCCGCTCTGCGGCTCGCCCTCGCCGAGGCCTCGCCCGGCGACAACGGCACGGCTCAACCCACGGAGGAACCCCATGTTTCACCATCTTGATGACCCGAACCCACCACAGCTTGGGGATGACTTCCAGAAGCGGGTCATGCGCCGGATCGGATCCCGCAGGCGCCGACGTCACCTGGCCCTGGCAGCATCGCTCGCACTGGTAGCCACGGTGGTCGGTGCAGCCGGCTTGTATCTCCGCGCCGGGTCCCGCCTCGATGACGTCGAGTCCGTCCGTGTTGCAGGCACCGTCGAGCGCGGATCCGACATCGCCGGTCCCCAAACAGTTCTCCTCGTCGGCAACGACGCCCGGCCGGACAGTGGGCACCCGTCGGAGGCAGAGCACGGCCTGACCGACACTGTCCTCGCCGTACGCTTCGACCCGGACTCCCGCACGGTCAGTGCGCTCGCCGTTCCCCGCGGCCTCGCCGTCGAACACCCTCAGACCGGCGAACTCGTGCGCATCAACGGGATCGCTGCGAACAGCGGACTCTCGACCCTGGTGACCATCGTCGAGGAACAGGTCGGCATCCAAGTCGATCACGTCGTGAGCGTCGGCTTCGACGGCTTCATCAACATGGTCGACCTGATCGGCGGAGTGGAGGTTCAGGTGGCAGGGCCGCTACGAGATGAACTCACCGGCCTTGACGTGCCCGAGGCCGGATGTACGACGCTCAACGGCACACAGGCACTACAGCTCGCGCGAGCGCGGTACCTCCAAGTGTTCGATGGGACGCGGTGGCGCACCGATCCGCGAGGCGACTTCGGCAGGATCACAAGGGTTGAAATCCTCATGCTCTCCGGCCTCGAATCGCTGGCCGAACAACACCCGGACCCCCTCGACGCCAACAGGCTTGCCGATGCCTTCGTCGACAACGTGGTCGTCAGCGAGAGCCTGGACCGGCCCACGATCGCCGGCCTGCTGAACGTCGCACGGCAGATGAGCACTAGTGACATCACCTACGGCGCGATACCCGTGGAAGACCTCAGCCTGCCGAACGGCGCAGCAGTACTGCGAGCAACCCCCGAAGCATCAGAAGTAGTGGACCACTTCGCCAGCGGCCGCCTCGCAGAGACAGAGACACCTGGTGGCATGGGTGCCACCGACGTCCCGCTGCCTGACGGTTTGCCGTTCGTCGACCTCTGTCGCTAGCCAGCGAATGCTGGCGAACCGTGTGTCCACAGAACTTTCGGCCTGGCATGGACGGACTGCGCTCGATGACGGTTCTCATCCTTGTCAGGCGGTCGCGCAATGCCGACGAACACGCTACGTTCGGGTGTCTGGAATGACCACCCGTACGTGCCGTTCGTGCGCCCGCATCGCGGGGTCGGAGACCGCCGTTGTCGGCCCGCCGATCACCAAGTAGGCGTGCCCTCCGTCCGACAAAGCGGACTCCGCGCGGTCTGCCGTAATCGGGCCCGGAGCTGGAAAGCGTCGGATTCCGCGAACTCGCCGACCGGGGCGGACAACATCAAGCGTGGACGCTAGGCGGATCGACGTTTCTGACGACGAGGTGATGCGTCGCTCGGCTGTTGACGCGCAGTACTTCTCGGTGATCTTCGATCGGTACTTCCGGACGATCCACGGCTACGTGGCCCGCAGGCTGGGGCACGACGGCGCAGACGATCTCGCGGGGGAGGTGTTCCGTGTGGCGTTCGAGCGTCGCCAAGACTTCGACCCGGCAGCATCCAGCGCCCGCCCGTGGTTGTACGGGATCGCCGCCAACCTCATGAGGACTCGGCTGCGCAGCGAGCAACGGCGCATCCGGGCGATGCAACGAAGCCTCGCTGCGCATCGTGCACCGGAGTCCAACGACGACTACGAGCGCAGCGGAGAGCGTCTGGACGCAGCTACGACATCGCTGGTCGTGGCCGCTGCACTGCTCGCACTGCCTGAACGAGATCGCGAGGCGCTGGTGCTGTTTGCAGTCGAAGGGCTCACGTACGCAGAAGTCGGCGAAGCGCTCGACCTGCCCATCGGCACCGTCCGCTCTCGAATCAGCCGGGCGCGGAGCCGACTTCGCGAACTGCTGGACCACGGCGGTCAACAAGCAACTGACCGATGCGATGCGGAGGACGCCCGACATGGATGACCTCGAACTTCTCAGGAACCTCTATGGCACTCCTGAGCCGCCTTCGACGTCGGTCATCGACCGACAGAAGGAGCTCCTCATGACCGTCATCGACGCCCACCAGCCCACCACCAACCGCAGGCCCCGACGCCAGCGACGCCGACTCGCCGCCCTCGTAGCTCTCGGCACCGTGACCGTAGGAGCGGCTGCGGCGGCGGCCGTCGTGGGCGGCTCCGAGGAGGCAACGCAGGCGGCGGCGTTCGCGTGCGTCGCCGACGGCGTGACCGCCGTCCTTCCGAATGATGGCACCCCTCCCGTGGACGCGTGTGCGTCGATGTGGGAGCAGGGCTCGATGGCCGAGGGTGTAGCCGCTGCGCCGCCGCTGGTGGCGTGCGTCAACGCTAAGGGCGCCGTCGAGGTCGTCACAGGAGACGGGCCGTCGTCATGCGGCGACGCCGGGTTGGTCGGTCCATGGGCTGAGGAGGCGGAGTACGCCCAGGTCGGCGAGGCGGTGCGGACGGCCCTCATCTCGTTCCACGACCGGTACCAGGCCACGGGCAACGGCTGCGCCACCGAGGCGGACTGGCGTCAGGCGCTCACCCCGGCGCTAGCGCCAACCGGCTGGAACATCGAGCTTGACCTCGTTGAGCCCGACCGGCACTGCATCGCCTTCGGCAGCGCCGACCCCACAACCCGCACGGTCACCGTCATCGGCGTGCCGGACGACTACTCCATCGACTGCGACCCACGGACCGGCTGCTGAAGCTCCCGCGAAGCGGTCCCCAGAAGGCGGCGGGCTAACCCAGCCCGCCGCCTATGTGCGATCGCGCGGCGGAGAGGGCTCCATATCGCACGCGCGTATCTGCATGGGGCACCGCCCGCATCACTGCCGGTCGATGACGCCCCGGCCAGGTGTCCCAGATCGTTTTTCCCGACTGCGCCACCCAGGTCGCCGAGGGCCCGGCGTTGTAGGGCAGCCCGGGCGGGTTGGAGTGAGGAGCGGTAGGCGATGGTCTGACGCGCGTCGCGGACGATGGACGACTTCCGACCGCCAATCGGTGCGCGATCCCGGCCATGGTTGCCGTCCTCTGGGCGACTTCTGAAGGCATGACAGGACCGCCTCCGGACCCTGCGCCGCCTGGCCGAGAGTCCGCCAACCGGCGCGTGGCACGATCCGGTCTCGTGGTACCTCTACTGGGGTGTGGAAGGGGTGGTCAGCATTGCCGACGCCGAAGACCCGGTGATCGACGCAACGGACGTCGCCGCTCGCTTTGGCGCGTTCTGTATCTCGGTTGAGCCAGGACTCCGTCGAGCCCTGATCGCTGCCTACGGCGCCGCCGATGGACGCGATGCGGCGGCTGAAGCCCTCGCGTGGGCATGGGAGCACTTCGGTCGTGTCGAGCGCATGCGCAACCCGGGTGGCTACCTGTATCGCGTGGGACAAACGGCAGCTCGACGCGAACGCGTCGCTGATCGGTGGCCGCTACCGGTGTCGCTCGCCGATGAGAAGGACGAGCCGTACGTGGAGCCGGCTCTGGGGGAGGCGCTCGCCAGCCTCACCCCACATCAGCGGGCAGCCGTGCTGCTCGTGCACGGCTTCGGCTACAGCCTGTCGGAGGCGTCCCAGCAGATGGGCTGCCGGATCCGAACGCTTCGGAACCACCTCGACCGTGGGCTCGGCAAGCTGCGAGGAACGTTGGGAGTGGACATCGATGGCTGATCACTCGGAAGAGATCCGTGACCTTCGGGCGGTGGCCGAGCGCCTCGACCGAGTCGCACCGACGATCGAACCCGATGAGGTGATGCGGGGCCGACTGACGAACGGTGGTCGCAACCGGGCACCACTCGCGGTGGCTGTTGCAGGCGTCGCCGTGGTGCTGATCGGGATCGTCGCCTGGCTGCAGACCGACTCGAGCCAGAGCGACGTCGCAACCGACGGGACCCGTATTCCGTCCACGACGCTCGCTCCCGCCCGAGAGCTGTACGGGATCGGCGTCAGCGCCATCGACGATGAGCTCTGGGTTTTCGGTGGTGTGTCCGGTCCCGATGGGAGCTCGCCACCTTCTACGAGCATGCTCCCCGATCAGTGGGGACCGAATGATCTGGTCATCGTCTACGGCGCGGACGGACAGGTACGTGCGCAGTACCGGCTGCCAGGAGCGTCCGATCGAGCGCTCAACGGTGGGCAGGTCGTCGCTTCGGGTAACGAGCGCTACCTCGTGAGCAGCTTCTGCAACGACATGGTCTCGGGGGTCGGGTGCTCCGACACCTATGAACCCGTTCTGTTCCGGTTCGACATCGACCAGGAGACAGCCCACCAGGTCCCCCTGTCGCTGCCGGTCCTCGACCCGACGGATGAGATCGGTCCTGGATTCCTCCACGTACTGGGCGTTGATGACAGCGGGCTCGTCTGGGTCACCCAGCGGACGCCCAGCACCTCTGCCCTGCCGGTCTCGCCGGCGCGACTACTCGGCATCGACCCGACGTCCGGTGACGGCACATCGGTGCCGTTGCCCGAAGGTCACTTCGAGCTCGGCGCCTTTTGCCTGAGGGAGTCGACCGTGTACGCCATCCGTGCGGACCTCGGCGGCTCCGAGTTGTCAGGCATCTCGCTCCTGCGCCGGCCAGCGACGACCGCAGAGGGCGACTGGGAGGTGGTCGCTGAGCCGACGCCGGACCTCACCAACGTCCATGGCGGCAGCTTGTCCTGTCTGAACACGGGCGAGGTCGTGGTCCAGCTCGCACGCTCGCCGACGGTCGACCTGATCACCTTCTCGAGCGAGTTGGGAGCGTTGACGGAACCGCTGACGGTGTTTGGACGCAGCTTCGGTCTCGTCGGCCAGGTCGACGGCGCTGCAGTGCTCACCGGACTCGCAGAGCGGGACAACGACCGAGAGGAAGACCAGGTCTTCCTCGTCTGGACGGAGGGAGCGTGGAGCGAGTCGGACACGACGCTTTCCCGCGGTGCCCGACCCGTGGTCCTCGACGGAGCACTGCGTGATGCTGCGCCGCTCCTCACCTCGACCCGGCCCAGCACCGGGCCCCTGGCACCGATCGAGTTGTGACCATCGAAGACAGCGTGGCCTCGAAGTGCCGCTATACGGGTGACCCGCCAGACGCAGCGTCCCCCACCGCTCGGCCATATCCGACCGTGACATGTCCGCAAGGTGCCGGTGGTGGGCGGGCTCGTCGTGCATCCCGAAACACCGCCGGCCAGCTGGCTGACGTGTGTATAGTTAGGCGTATGCCCAGGATGCAGGTCTACCTACCCGACGAGCTCTACAAGGCAGTGAAAGAGTTCGAGCTCCCGGCGTCCGAGCTTCTGCAGGAGGCCGTCGAAGCAGAGCTCCGTCGCCAGGAACTGAATCGGGCGGCCGACGACTACCTCGGGGAGCTCGTCGAAGACGTGGGCGAGCCGTCGGCACGAGAGCACGCCCGCGCCGCGAACATCGCCCGCAGGATCCGCGAGCGGGCCGCGGCCCGCGCCAGCTGATCCGTGCTCGTCCTCGACTCGGGCGGGCTGAGCCGGCTCAGCCAACGAACTCGACGCGCAGCCGCCCTGATCAAGGCCCTGAAGGACGAGAATCTCTGGCCGCCCATCGTCCCGACGGTCGTGATCGCGGAGTCGACATCGGGCGCCGCGAGAACGGACACGAACATCAATCGGTTCCTGAAAGCGTGCGAGGTGGAGCCGGTCGTCTCCGAGCGAGCGGCCCGGCGAGCGGGATACCTGCGCGCACGCGCCCGAACCGGCTCTGCGGTCGACGCGCTGGTCGTCGCGATGGCTGAGCCCGGGGGCACCGTGCTGACGGGCGATCCAGACGACCTGGAAGCGCTCGGCAGTCACGCTGTCGGGGTCGAGGTCGAGCCGGTGTAGGCGGACCCCATCGCCGACCGGCCGACTTCCGTGCGTCGCGGAATGCTCGCCCACCGACTACTTCCTTGCATAGGAAGTCCTGGCCGGCATGAAGTGCTCCATCGGCCACGGACCTCGCGAACGCCCTGGTCACAGCACCGATTCGGCAGCCGAACCGGGCCGCCCATCCCATGATTCGCGTCGCGCATGCGCGATGGATGTGCGATCGGAGCTGCCTCGGGGCCTGGTGAACTCGGACGATTTCGCAGGTCACCGAAGTGGGCGCGGAGGGACTCGAACCCCCGACATCTTCCTTGTAAGGGAAGCGCTCTAGCCAGCTGAGCTACGCGCCCGGGAGGCGCGAACGTAGCGGTCGTGCGGAGGCATCCACGATCGACGTGAGGCCCATCGCTACCGTCGATCACGTCATCGAACACGCCAGAAGGCGACGATCGATCAACGTGGAGGTCAAGGGTGGCCGATCCCAATCGCAGCGGTCATCGGGGGGCACGTGGCGTCGATGACCTCGTCGGCCGGTACCTCGCCGACATCGGGCAGTACCCGCTGCTGACGGCAGCAGAGGAGATCGAGCTGGCCCAGGCCATCGAGGACGGGCGCGAGGCCGAGCTGCGCCTGGCCGAGGAGCCCGACCTGAAGCCGGCGGTCCGGGCTGCGCTCCGCCGCCAGGTCCGCACCGCCGCCACCGCCAAGCAGCGCTTCATCCAGTCGAATCTGCGGCTGGTGGTGTCCATCGCCAAGCGCTACCAGTCCACCGGGCTGCCCCTGCTCGACCTGATCCAGGAGGGGAACCTCGGCCTCATCCGGGCGGTCGAGAAGTTCGACCACCACAAGGGGTTCAAGTTCTCCACCTACGCCACGTGGTGGATCCGCCAGGCCATCGGCCGCGGCATCGCCGACAAGGGCCGCACCATCCGGCTGCCGTCGCACGTGGTGGACACGCTGTCCACGCTCTCGAAGGCGTCGGGCACGCTGCTGAAGGAGCTGGGGCGCGAGCCCACCGCTGCGGAGCTGAGCGAGCTGACCGGCATGCCCGTCGATCGGGTGCAGACCGCGATGCAGGCCACCGCCGACGTCATCTCGCTGTCGGCCGGCATCGGCGAGGACGCCACCGAGTTCGGCGACCTGCTCCCCGACGACAAGGCCGAGGTGCCCTTCGACGTGGCGGCGGCCAACCTCGAGAAGGTGGAGCTGCGCAACCTGTTGCGCACGCTGTCCGACCGCGAGCGCGAGGTCCTCGAGCTGCGCTTCGGGCTGGTCGGCGACCGCCCGCTCACGCTGGACGAGGTGGGCCGTCACTTCGAGCTGACCCGTGAGCGCATCCGCCAGATCGAGGCCAAGGCGCTCACCAAGCTGCGCCACCCGTGCTCCCCGGCCCAGCGCCAGGGCCGGGCCATGGCCGTCTAGAAGGTCGGCCAGACCGGCTCGGGCAGCGGCGGCTGGCCGCCGCC
>CAZCJT010000034.1:0-13561 GCA_964498565.1 uncultured Acidimicrobiaceae bacterium | reverse complement strand
CCGTCGAGCCCTTCACGCCCGAGGCGGTGGCGGGCCGCTGCGGCATCGACGCCCACACCGTCCCCCAGCTGGCCCCCGACCTGGCCGATGCGCCCTCGGCCGCCGTCTACGCCCGGATCGGCACCACGGTGTCGCCGTTCGGCACGGTGACCTCCTGGCTGGTCGATGCCCTCAACATCTGCACCGGGAACCTCGACCGGCCAGGGGGCGCCATGTTCGCCAAGGCGGCGGCCGGTGCGGCCAACACCCGCGGTCGGGGCCGCTACGGCCGGGGCGTCCGGCTCGGTCGGCGGGCATCGCGCGTGCGGGGTCTGCCCGAGGCGTTCGGTGAGCTGCCCGTGGTGGCCCTGGCCGAGGAGATCGAGACGCCGGGGGAGGGCCAGATCCGGGCCATGGTCACCGTCGCTGGCAACCCGATCCTGTCCACGCCCGACTCGGTCCGCCTCGACGCCGCCTTCGACTCCCTCGACTTCCTGGTCTCCGTCGACGTCTACCTGAACGAGACGACCCGTCACGCCGACGTGGTCCTGCCGGCGCCGTCGGCGCTGCAGAAGAGCCACTACGACGTCGCCCTG
The DNA here is from genome assembly GCA_964498565.1 of uncultured Acidimicrobiaceae bacterium. GTDB lineage: Bacteria > Actinomycetota > Acidimicrobiia > Acidimicrobiales > Salinilacustritrichaceae > Salinilacustrithrix. The sequence goes on along the minus strand of CAZCJT010000034.1, from coordinate 12,986 downwards.
CTCCAGCTGGCCGTGCGCAACGTGGCCAACTACAGCCCTCCGGTGCTTCCCCTCGACGACGGCCAACCCGACGAGTGGCAGATCCTCTGCATGCTGTCCCTCCTGCTGCAGGGCGTCGACCCGGCGACGGCGGACCCGGCCGTCGTCGACGAGGCCATGGCGCGGGGCATGGTCGAGTCGGCCGTGGCCGACGAGGTGGGCCTCGTCCACGGCCGCGACGTCGACGAGCTCATGGCCGCCCTCGCGCCCCGGCGCGGTCCCGAGCGGATCCTCGACGTGATGCTGCGCACCGGGCCCTACGGCGACGGCTTCGGCGCCCGCCCCGACGGGCTGAGCCTCGACGTCCTGGTCGCCCACCCCCACGGTGTCGACCTCGGCGCCCTCCAGCCCCGGATGCCCGAAGCGCTGCGCCAGCCCGACGGGATGATCGACGTGGCGCCCGGGGTGCTGGTCACCGACGTGGCCGCCCGGATGGTGCCGGCCCTCGACGAGGCCGACGACGGCCTCCTGCTCATCGGTCGGCGGCACCTGCGCTCCAACAACTCCTGGATGCACAACGTCGAGGTGCTGGTGAAGGGCAAGCCCCGCTGCACGCTCCAGGTCCACCCCGACGATGCCGCCGCCCGTGGCCTCGTCGACGGCGCCGAGGCCGAGGTCCGCTCCCGCGTCGGGGCCGTCGTCGCCCCGGTCGAGGTCACCGACACGGTCATGCCGGGCGTGGTGAGCCTTCCGCACGGGTGGGGCCACGACGCGCCCGGCGCCCGCCTGTCCGTGGCCGCCGAGCACGCCGGCGTGAACAGCAACGTCCTCGCCGACACCGAGCTGTTCGACCCGGTGTCGGGCACCGCCGTGCTCAATGGCATCCCGGTGGAGGTCGTCGCTGCCGACCGCACCGACGTCCCGCGGCTGGTTACCCACCGGTAGCGCACAGGGGATCCACAACCGTCCACAGCCTGTCCACACATCCACAGGCGGGGGACGGCCGCTGTGGACCCAGCACCGCGATTCCACCCGCAATTCACAGGCTTGTTCCCCTTCCGTTCCACAGCGGATCCTTCGTACGTTCACCGGAGTGTCTGAGCGCCGCAGCACGGACAGCGGACGGTGGTTCTCACGTCGTGTCTGTGGTGGGCTGGACGAAACCTTGGGGGCGAGCGTGAACGTGCACGAAATCACGAGTGCTAACGATCGCGAACGCCTCCTGACCTGCTGTTTCGTGCTGCGGTGCTCATTGACATCGCTGTAATTCCAGTGATGTAATGCCTCCTACATCTTGTGGTGGTCACCGGGATCGGCGGCCGATGACCACAAGACCTAGTGGTCGGGGAGCTGTCAGCGGTCCACGAGCCCCCGGAAGGTGCCCGCACCTCCCGGAACCGCCCTCACGGGCCGGGCTCGGGCGGTGGACGTAGCGACCCTGGCATCACGACCCCAGGCTGAAGACAGATCTCGCAGACCCCTTGGAGGGCACCCACATGGCCATCGCTCCCGAACGCACCGGCATCGGCATCCGCCGGTTCTTCACCCGCCCGGGTGCCCACCCCTACGACGAGCTCGAGTGGGAGCGCCGGGACGCCCGGCTCACCAACTACCAGGACGGGTCGATCGCCTTCGAGCAGCTCGGCGTGGAGTTCCCCAGGACCTGGTCGCTCAACGCGACCAACATCGTCACCCAGAAGTACTTCCGGGGCACCCCGGGCACCACCGAGCGCGAGGACAGCCTCAAGCAGGTCGTCGACCGGGTGTGCGACACCATCGCCGACTGGGGCGTCGAGGGCGGCTACTTCGTCGACGACGACGAGGCCGAGGCCTTCCGCAACGAGCTCAAGTACCTGATGGTCACCCAGCGGGCCGCCTTCAACAGCCCCGTCTGGTTCAACATCGGCGTCCCCGGGGTGCCCCAGCAGGCCAGCGCCTGCTTCATCCTCAAGGTCGACGACGAGATGGACTCGATCCTCAACTGGTACGTCGAGGAGGGCACCATCTTCAAGGGCGGCTCCGGCGCCGGCATCAACCTGTCCAAGATCCGCTCGTCCAAGGAGCTGCTCAAGGGCGGCGGCACCGCCTCCGGCCCGGTCAGCTTCATGCGGGGCGCCGACGCCTCCGCCGGCACCATCAAGTCGGGCGGCAAGACCCGCCGCGCCGCCAAGATGGTCATCCTCGATGTCGACCACCCCGACGTCGAGGAGTTCGTCTGGGTCAAGGCCCGCGAGGAGCGCAAGATCCGCGTCCTCCAGGAGAACGGCTTCGACATGAGCCTGGACGGCGCCGACATGGCCTCGGTCCAGTACCAGAACGCCAACAACTCCGTGCGGGTCACCGACGAGTTCATGCAGGCCGTCGTCGACGACGCCGATTGGAACCTCACCGCTGTCACCACCGGCGAGGTCGTCAAGACCGTCCGCGCCCGCGACCTCATGCGCCAGATCGCCACCGCGGCCTGGGAGTGCGCCGACCCGGGCATGCAGTTCGACACCACGATCAACCGGTGGCACACCTGTGCCAACACCGACCGCATCAACGGGTCGAACCCCTGCTCGGAGTACATGCACATCGACAACTCGGCCTGCAACCTGGCGTCGATCAACCTGCTGAAGTTCCTCGACCTCGAGGCCGGCGACCGCTTCGACATCGAGGCCTTCGCCCACACCGTCGACGTCGTCTTCACCGCCCAGGAGATCCTGGTCGGCCGGGCCGACTACCCGACCGAGGCCATCGGCGAGAACTCCCGGCGCTTCCGCCAGCTCGGTCTGGGCTACGCCAACCTCGGCGCCATGCTCATGGCCCAGGGGCTGCCCTACGACTCCGACGAGGGCCGCTCCACCGCCGCCGCCATCACCTCGCTGATGACGGGCCGGGCCTACGAGACCTCGGCCCGCACCGCGTCCCGGATGGGGCCCTTCGCCGGCTACGCCGAGAACGCCGAGCACATGCTCCGCGTCCTCGAGCAGCACCGGGCCGCCGCCGCCCAGATCGACGAGACGCTCGTGCCCGAGCACCTCCTGTCCGCGGCGCAGCAGGCGTGGGACAACGCGTGCGAGCTCGCCGCCCAGTCCGGCGTGCGCAACTCGCAGGCCTCGGTGCTGGCGCCCACGGGCACCATCGGCCTGATGATGGACTGCGACACCACCGGCATCGAGCCCGACCTGGGCCTGGTCAAGATGAAGAAGCTGGTCGGTGGCGGCACCATGTCGATCGTCAACCAGACGATCCCCCGTGCGCTCACCAAGCTCGGCTACTCGGCCGCCCAGATCGACGCCATCGTCGCCTACATCGACGAGAACAAGTCGCTCATCGGCTGCCCCGACCTCGACCCGCAGCACCTGCCGGTGTTCGCCTGCTCCATGGGCGACAACACCATCCACTACACGGGCCACGTCCGGATGATGGCGACCGTCCAGCCCTTCATCTCCGGCGCCATCTCCAAGACGGTGAACCTGCCCGAGCAGGCCACGATCGAAGAGGTCGAGCAGCTCCACATCGACGCCTGGGAGCTGGGCGTCAAGGCCATCGCCATCTACCGCGACAACTGCAAGGTCGGCCAGCCGCTCTCCACGGTCAAGAAGGAAGCCGCCGTGGAGACGGTCACCGAGGTGGTCGAGAAGGTCGTGGAGAAGGTCGTGAGCCGGCCCACCCGCACCAAGCTGCCCCGCAACCGCGCCAGCCGGACCTTCGAGTTCCGGGTCGCCGACTGCAAGGGCTTCGTCACCGTCGGCGAGTACGAGGACGGCCGTCCGGGCGAGATCTTCATGAAGGTCTCCAAGCAGGGGTCGACCCTCGCCGGCATCATGGACGCCTTCGCCATCTCGGTGAGCCACGGCCTGCAGTGGGGCGTGCCGGTCCGGTCCTTCGTCGAGGCGTTCACCAACATGCGCTTCGAGCCGGCGGGCATGACCGACGACCCGGACATCCGGTTCGCCTCCAGCCTCATCGACTACATCTTCCGCCGCCTGGCGGTCGACTACCTGTCCTTCGAGGAGCGGGCCGAGCTCGGCATCCTGACCATCGGCGAGCGCACGCAGCCCACGCTGCCCGGCGTCGAGGAGTCGGTGACCGAGACCGTGCAGGGCCAGGACGTCACGCCCGACCCCGTGTCCATCGAGTCGGCCTCCACGCTGCTCGACGTGCCCGCCGCCCCGACCCCGGCCGCCCCGCCGCACGCCACCGCCGGCATCGACGCCCCGATGTGCATGACCTGCGGGGTGCAGATGAACCGGGCCGGCTCGTGCCACGCCTGCCCGAGCTGCGGCTCCACCAGCGGCTGCAGCTGATGGAAAATGCCACCAGGGAAGGTGCGTTTCTGCCAGGCCGGGAGAGCACTTTGCCGCCAGGGAAAGCAGTTTCTGCCACCAGAGAAACCGGTGGCCGCTAGGTAGGTGCAGCACCGGGCCCGGGACGATCGTCCCGGGCCCGGCGCCGTTACCTAGTGCCGAACGCGACGCCCGTCACCGGAGTTGCAGCTCGCAGCGCTGGAACCGTTTCTGGAGCCGTTGGGTGACGACGCCAAGACGACGGTCTGGGAGGCCTTTGCCCAGCACCTGTTCGGCCCGACCGGCGTGCACCAGATCCACCCGACGGGGCAGATGCCATCTCGACGACGGATTTGACCCAAGGAGTCATGGCTGCGGTGGCGCACCAGAACGGACTCAAGCGCTGACGACCACCAGCCCGGGTACGGGCTTGCTCCGAGGGCCCTTTCAGTTGCTCTGGGGTCCGCAGATCATCGGGTTCTGTTCGCGCCGCAGCGCATCGAAGGCCCGGAGGGTGTCCACGTTGCTCCTTCGAGCAGCAGCGCATGTTCACGCAGCAGAGCCTGGATGTCGGCCCAGCGCACCTTCTGGAACTGGGTCCGGGGACGCTGCACGGACGCCTGCCGCATTCGCATCAGCCACTCAGGTTCGATCTGATCCGCCATGGGCCCATGATGCTCGACCGGGCGACGGATCAGGCGGGCTGAAGGCGATCAGCGAGCCGCTCGCCGATCTCTTGGATCTGCTCGGCGGTGAGCGTGCCTTCCTGGGCGACGAGCCTGCCGAGCGCGATCGGGTAGGTGGCGGTGACGCCGCTGACGTGCAGCGGCTTGTTCGAGAAGAGTCCGGGCCAGCGGGCGCCGACGAAGCACAGCACCGCGTGGACAGGCGCATCGCTGCCGTCGAGCGCCAAACGCACAACCTCCACCTGGCGCTTCACGCCCGTGACGAGCTTCGTCTGGTCCCGGCCGCCCACGTACAGGTGCGGGTCAGGCTTGAAGAACGAGCCCTTGTCCCTGATCTCGAGCTGCTTGTCCTGGTACTTCTTCGCGTCGATGACGAACACGCCGGCGGGGCCGACGGCGAGATGGTCGATGTTCGCCTTGCTCTTGGGGATGCGACGGTCGTGGAGCACGAAGCAGCCGGTGGCATCGAGGATCTCGGCGACACGTCGCTCACCGGCGGCACCGACCTTCCACGCCTGCGTTGGCTGTGACTCGGCTGGCTCGGGTGGCCGTTCGGCGAAGGCGTTCACGAGCCGGCCGAGCACCGGGCGAGCTTCGCGGCGGGCTGCCCGCTTCTGCGCGTCGCGCTCGAGCGCCGCCTCCTGGCGTGCGCGCTCTCTGGCTGCGCGTCGGTCGTACTCCCGCTGCGCCGACGCTCCCGCCACACCTGCCGGCCGGTCCGGCTCCACGCCGCTACTGGCGGGCAAGTCCGCGGTTTCGGCCACAGACCGGACCTGGGTGTGGTCCTCGTCGAGAACCGCCGAGTCCTCGTCGACGGCGTCAGCAGCATCGGCCTCGCTGTGGCATTCCTCGCACTGGACCGTCTTGTCCTTCGACGACCACCAGGCTCCGGCGCCCTTGGGCAGTTCGGTCTCGGAGGTCTTGCACCTGTCCCGGTAGCGCAGCCGCAGCGCACGTGGCTCGGCCGTACCGCCCTTGTTCTCCGCCATGGGTTCCATGCTGGTCGACCGATCGCCACAGGGCACACCCGTGCACGAAATCCGCCGGTCGCGCCTGCGACGGCGAGGGATTACGGTCGGCTACCGGCTTTGAAGTTCCGTATGTCCCGGATTTGTGTGAGGACGCGTGGCCTAACGCGAGGGAGCGGCCGCCTCGACCGGTGCCCATGCCTTCAGCCGGCCACGCTGAACGTGACCTCGTCGGTTGCCTTCCAGCCGCCGGGCCCGTCCAGGTTGGCGAGGACGTCGAGGCACCTGTTCGCTGTGGTCGGCTGGTGTGGCGTGTCGCCGTCGAGGATCCGGCGGAGCAGTTGCATCTCCGTGAGTTTCAGCCGTCGCCGTTCAGGTGCGCTCGAACCGCGTTGGCGACGAGGTCACCAAGCTGGGAGTGACCCGAGATCGCTGCTGCGACCCGGCCACCGGCACCGCCACGCCTACTTCGGGGGCAGTCCTGCGCGTCCACGCATCGACGGCTCGGAGTCCCTGTCGAGCATGACAGCGCCGTCGCGCCGAAACGGGCTGTGGCCGCATCTCGGTGTGGTCAGGTAAACCCAAGAAACGCAACCTGGACAGCGTTGTTGCGTTTCTTGGGTTTACCGGTACCATCGATCGCATGGCACGCTCCTCGGTCTTCGAGACCGCCGCCCTCTACGACTCCGACGAGAAGCTGACCACTGGCGAGGCAGCATCGTTGCTCAACTGCTCGCGCCAGCATGTCGTCGATCTGTGCGAGCAGGGGCTGCTTCCGTTCACGACGGTCGGCACGCATCGAAGGGTGCGCCGCGGGGACGTCGAAGCCATCCGTGCTCGTACCGATCGGTTGACCCGTGACGACCGCCGCAGCCTCTGGCTGGCGCATGCCGTCGCCGGCCGAATCGTCGCTGACCCGGACGCTGCGGTGGCCAGCGCTCGAGAGCAGCTCGAGCGGATGCGTCCCCAGGCGAGGGGCCAGGCGCGCGAGTGGCTGTCGGAGTGGGAGAGGCTGCTCGAAGGGCCGGTGCTGCGTCTCCTGGGCCAACTGACCGACTCGTCGCTCCGGGGCCGTGAGCTGCGTCAGAACTCCCCCTTCGCCGGGCTGCTCGATGAGGCGGAGCGGGCTGAAGCGCTTGCAGCGTGGCGCCGCCACGAGAACGGTTCTGGGTCATGAACCGGGAGCAGTTGGCCCACGTCGTGCGGGCCGCATCCGTCATCACCGGTGACGGCAACATCTTGATCATCGGGAGCCAGGCACTCCTCGGATCTTGGGATGACGGCGAGCTTCCTGACGAGGCCACCAGGTCGATCGAGGCGGACGTCGTGTTCCCCGATGACCCAGAGGAGCTCAAGATGGATGCCCTCGACGGTGCCATCGGCGAGATGTCGATGTTCCACCAGACGCACGGCTACTACGGCCAGGGCAACACCATCACGACAGCAGTGCTACCTGCGGGCTGGGAGGATCGGGTTGTGCACCTGGACCGCGAGGATTCCCGGCCCGGGTATGCACGCTGCCTCGAGCCCCACGATCTTGTCATCGCCAAGCTGGTCGCCGGTCGTGACAAGGACCACGAGTTTACGTCCGCGCTCATCAAGGCTGAGCTGGTGGACGTCGAGCTGCTCAAGCAGCGCGCCGAGACGATCAACCGCCCACGTGTGGTGATCGAGCGGGTCCTTGCGCGCATCGACCGATGCGCAGCCGGCACCTGATCTGGCTCGCGGCCTTCTCGTGGCGCCGCCATCTCGAGCGTGCCTCGCCGCCTCGGTGCCGCTCGGCCAGCAGGCCGTCTGCTGGCAGCAGTCGATGCACCGGGTCTGCGCTGGTCAGCCGCCAGGAACTCGCTTGATCACCCCAGCACCTTCCCTGGCTGTCGCTTCTCCCGGAGACGAACTGTCATTTCCAGCTGAGCTGACCCACGGCGGGCAACCAACCGCAATGTGACATGAGCATCCCCGGCCCCGGCCCGTGGCCCGGTCGCGTCGGGTTCGCTGTTCTAGGCGGGCGGCGTGATGCGTGTGCCGTCGGGGCGCAGCAGGTCGTAGTGGCCGTCGCGGCGGCGGACGGGCCGGAAGCCGGACTCCTTGAGGCGGTTGTGGTAGCCGCAGGCGAGGTCGCTGTTCTCGGTGTTCGTGTCGCCGAGCGCGCCCCAGGGTCTGACGTGGTCGCGCTGTTGTCGGTGTGGTGGGCTGGTGCAGTCGCCCCAGAAGCAGGGACTGGCTCCTCGTCGGCGGATCGCTGCCTGCAGGTCCGCGGCGTCGCCGGCGGAGCCGGTGAAGCAGCGGCGCTTCCGGCCCAGGTCGATGACGGTCGAGGCGCCGTTGACCACGACGCGGCGGACCAGGCCGATGAGCAGGCAGGCGACGGCGTCGGTGGGGTCGAGCGGTCGGCCGGAGAGCGTCTGGCAGACCCGACGCCCTGCCACCTCGTCGACCCGTCGGGTGGGGAGTTCTTGGGAGGCGTCGGGGGCGACGCCCCCGGTCACCCGGGCGAGCTCGTCCTCCAGCGTCTCGGCGTCGATGACCACGTTCACCACCGGCTCGGGGAGCTGCACATCGCCCGGGGCGGCTGCCGCCAAGCGGAAGATGGCAACCAGCGCGTCGCTGCGTCGCTGCAAGGGAGTCCGCCGGTAGTGATCGAGCGCGACGTCGGGGCCGTACTTCTCGATCGCTTCGACACGGTCAGCTTCGAGCTAGGCGGCCAGCACGTCACCGATGATGGCGCCGTGCAGGCTGCCGCCCGAGGACCGGAGCTCGTAGGAGCCATCGGCCATGTTCTGGTTGAACTGGGTGCGCCGCCGCTCGTGAGTGACCTCGGCGTCGGCGCCGGCACCGTCCATGTCGGCGGCCCGCTCGAGGTCGCGCAGCCACGCCACGAACCCCTGGTGCGACTGGGACCGGGCTTGTTCCACGAAGAGCTCGTCGATCACGTCGTCGAGGAGCGGAGCGACGCGGGGGTTGGCCGCCAGGTTGCTGATGGCTCGGACCGCTTCGGTGCTGATGTCGCCGCGCCGATGGGCGCCGGCCACGGCGGGCAGCTGCTTGAGCCGGCGGGCCGTGTGGACCCGGGCATGGGCTTCGGCCGAAGGGAGTCGCCCGACGAAGGTGATGGCGTCCTTGGCCGAGCGATGCCCGTCGACCGCGAACTTCCCCGTCTCCTCCAGGTGTCCGGCCAAGCGGTCGGTGCCGGCGTCGATGCGACGACGGATGCCCTCCACCGCTCGTGCCAGCGTCATCGCCTCCCGGCCCGTCAGGGCGTCGAGGTCGAGTGCGAGGAGTCCGTCGGCGCCGGCGCTGAGCAGCTCCATGACCTCTGCGACGCCACTGACCTCCATGGGACCAATGGTACGAACCGGTACTGACAAGAACTCCGAGGCGGGTCGATCCGGCCGTCCGGTGCACGACCCAGGCCTCATCCGACGCCAGCGTGGTGCGGGTGCGGAGCCCGACGATCCGGTTCCTCGGCAGCGCACCGGCCACCGCCCGCCGACCGAGCTCGATGACGGCGAGGCAGCCCAGCACCAGCGTGATGACACCGACCCACATGTCGCCGACGGTAGAGGTGATCTCGCCGCTGTGTCGCGCCGGACGCCCGCCGTCCTGATCGGTCCGTCAGTCGAGGAGCGCCATGGCGCGGTCCCGGCAGCGGGACGCGTCGCCTCGCAGCGCGAGCGCCGTGGGTTCGTCGCCCATGAGCTCGGCCACGTCGGCCAGCTCGTCGAGTCGGTCGGCCGTGCCGCTGAGGGTGCGGGCCGCCTCACGGCGCTCCTCGGGTGCCACCGTCCCTTCCTACCCGGCGCGGCGCCACGACGGGCCTGCGTCACCCCGACGCGCTCCGCCCGTGCCTGTCGGGTGGGGACAGGCCGACTCACCGACGTTCATCCGGGACCGGCCCCGGCGCCGAACCACGGGTACGAGCGCGAACGGCACCCAGCGGCCCTCAGCTCGCCCACACCGCCTGCCCCACCCGGGCGGGAGGGCGCGGAAGCGGAGGGGGCGTCCATCCGACGCCCCCTCCGTCGCGCTCGGCGAGACATCCGCCGGGAGCCCCCGATCGGCTCGCTACGGTCTCGTGACGGCCCGCATCGGGCAGAGACCTGTCACCCCCGATGCAAAGGACCCCACCATGGCTGACACGCCGAACAACAAGGACGACGCGAAGGGCCGCATCAAGGAAGCGGCCGGAAACCTCACGGGCGACAAGGACCTCGAGAACGAGGGCAAGGTCGACCGAGCCGTCGGAGGCGTCAAGGATGCCGCCGACAAGGCCGCAGACAAGGTCAAGGACGTGTTCCGCAAGGACTGACGACGTCATCGACCGACATCTGTGCACAACACGGCCCCGGGCTCGCCCTGGGGCCGTGGCGCGTCCGGGGTCCGAGGCCGGGTTGTGACGCACGACCGCCCGAAACGGTGACCAGAAGTGTTGCGATCGGGTAACGACCTACCTGTAGGGAACCACGACGTCCAGCCCCCCAGGAGTACGCACCCATGTCCGAGTCCACCAGCGATCTTCCCGAAGGCGGCACCTTCGACCGTCTGAAGGCCAAGGCCAAGCAGGTGGCGGGCGATGTGCTCGACCGCGGCGACCTGGCCGCCGAGGGCCGCCTCGAGGAGGCCAGCATCGAACGAGCCGACGAGGCGCGCGCCCAGCTCGCCGAAGCCGAGCGCGCCGAGACCGAGGCCGAGCTCGAGACCCGCCTCGCCGAGAACGAGATCGAGGCCGAGCGCCTCGAGTCCGAGGTCGAGGAGCAACGGCGCCGCGAGCAGCTCGAGCGCGACGAGGCCCGGGCCGAGGCCCAGGTCGATGCCCAGGCCGACCAGCGCGAGCAGTCGATCGCCCAGCAGGAGGCTGCCGAGCGCAGCCGCGCCTCCCGGGAGCAGGTCGAGGCCCTCGGCGAGCGCGCCGAGGCCGAGGAGGAAGTGGCCCAGATCGAGGCCCGCGCCGAGGCCGCCAAGGCCAACGCCGCCCGGCTCGAGGCGCTCGACGCCGAAGCCCAGTCGTGACCCCCACCACCACCCGAGACGAGGACCACACCATGCTCACCGAACTGAAGGCCGTCCCCCGCGAGGCCGTGCTCCACACCCTGCGCTTGTGGCGCATGCCGCTCGGGCTGGCCGAGAACGTGTTCGCCAAGGAGTCGGCCCAGCAACCCGTGTCGACCTGGCCGCCCGCCGTGGCGTTCGACCGGGTGGCCTCGTCGGTGGCCCACGCCGCCGGCGTGGTGCTGAACGACGAGGTCCTCCTGCACACCGCGACGGTGAAGCGGGCCAAGGTCGCCCAGATCGAGGCCGCCACCGAGGCCGAGGCCCAAGCGGAGGCGAAGCGTGCCGACGCCGACCAGGAGCTGGCTCGCAAGCGCGCCGAAGCCGAGCGCAAGGAGCAAGAGGCCGCAGAGCGCGCCGAGGAGCGCAAGCGTCAGGCCCGCACCGAGGAGCAGAAGGCCAAGCAGCGCGTGAAGAAGCAGGCCGCCGAGCGGGAGCAGGCCGTCGACGAGATCGCGCAGCGCAAGCAGGAGCGCATCGACGCCGAGGCCCGCGAGGCCAAGCGCCGTGAGCTCGAGGCCGAGAAGGAGTCCCTCGGCGAGCAGCGCGAGGCCCTGGAGGCGACCAAGGCCGCAGCCACCACGAAGAAGGCGGCCGAGGCGGTCAAGAAGGCCCGCAAGTCCAGCTGACCCGATCCAACGGCTCTCTGGCCTGCACCGCTGCCACTGGGTGGGAGAGGTGCAGGCCAGTTCCGCGTCCGGGCTACTTCAAGAGCGGGTCCCGCGGCAGGCCGAGGATGCGCTCGCCGATCTGGTTGCGCTTGATCTCCGACGTGCCGCCGGCGATGGACATGGCCCGATGCATCAGCACGAGCTGGTTGCTCATGGCGCCGGCACCGTCCATGAAGGCGGCGTCGGGACCGTTCAGCTCGGTGAGGATGGCGGTGGCCTCGTGCCCGACCTCGGACAGGACCAGCTTGGTCATGGCGCCCTCCGGGCCCGGCTCGCCGCCGGCCACGGCACGGTTGGCGGCACGCAGGTTGAGCAGGCCCATGGCCTGGTGCTCGGCGATGTAGCGGCCCACGCGTGGGGCACCGCCGGTGAGGCGGTCAGGGTTGGCGTCCAGGGCGGGCACGAGGGCGGCGCCGGGCAGCGACATGCCGCCGCCGCCGCCACCGATGCTCACGCTCTCGTTGCCGAGCGTGGAGCGGGCCACGGTCCAGCCTCCGTCGACCGGACCGACCACGTCGTCGTCGGGGACGAAGACGTCGTTGAAGAACACCTCGTTGAACTCGGAGCCGCCGTTGGTCATCTTGAGCGGCCGGACCTCGACCCCCTCGGCGTGCATGTCGATGGCCATCATGGTGATGCCGTCGTGCTTGGGCACGTCGGGGTTGGTGCGCACCGTGGCAAAGCCCATGCCCGAGTAGTGGGCGCCGGAGGTCCACACCTTCTGGCCGTTCACCAGCCAGCCACCGTCGACCCGGGTGGCCTTGGTCTTCACGCCGGCGGCGTCGGAGCCGGCGTCGGGCTCGGAGAACAGCTGGCACCAGATGACGTCCTGGTTCAGCGCGGGGAGGACCCAGCGGTCGAGCTGGTCCTGGTTGCCGTGCTGGATGATGGTGAGGATGTTCCACGCGGTGATCCCGTAGGCGGGGCGCTGGACGCCGGCCTTGGTGAACTCCTCCTCGATGACGAGCTGCTCGATGGCGCCGGCGGCCCGGCCGTAGGGCTTGGGCCAGTTGGGCATCACGTAGCCGGTCTCGATGAGCTTGGCCCGCTGGTCCTCCTTGGAGAGGTCCTTGATGGACTCGGCGAAGGCCCGGACCTCGTCGCGGATGGCGTCGGCCTCCGGCGGGAGCTCGACCGCCTTGGCCCGGGTGACGCCGGCGCGGGTGAGGTCGACGAGGTCGGTCGCGGCCTGCTTGGGCTCGAGCAGCGTCAGCAGGGTGGTGGCCCGGCGCACGTAGAGGTGGGCGTCGTGCTCCCAGGTGATGGCGATGCCGCCGTGCACCTGGGTGTTGAGGTTGGCGCACAGGTCGACGCCCGGGCCGGCCAGGGTGGCGGCGACGGCGGCGGCGTAGCTCAGCTGGT
>CAZCJT010000033.1:0-13606 GCA_964498565.1 uncultured Acidimicrobiaceae bacterium | reverse complement strand
GGAGTGCACGCCCGGCACGCCGCCGAGCAGCACGCCGGCGCCGCCCTGCGCGCTCTCCAGCGCGTGTGCGCCCGCCTGCACCGCCATACGACCGGCGACCTGGGACATCGGCGCGAGGAGGGGCAGGCGTCCCGACGCATCGGTGACCGTCTCGTAGGCGATGCACGTGGCGCCCGATGCGATGAGGTCCGTGGTCTGGTCGGGGTCGGGTGCCAGGTGCAGGTAGGTGAAAAGGACCTGGCCCTCGCGCAGCTGCCGGCGCTCGTCGGCCTGGGGCTCCTTGACCTTCACCACCATCTCCGCCCGCGAGAAGATCTCGGCCGGGCTGTCGACGATCTCGGCGCCGGCGGCGACGTAGTCCTGGTCGCTCGCGCCCACCCCGGCGCCGGCGGCCCGCTCGACCAGCACCCGGTGGCCGTGGGCGACCAGCTCCCGCACGCTCGCCGGCGTGAGCCCGACGCGCTTCTCGGCGTTCTTGATCTCCGCAGGGGTCCCGACCAGCACGCGGGCACCATAGGCACAGGACGTCGACGCACGACCGGGTTGCAGATTCACCTATAACCCAGTAGGAATAGTCGGCAATGCGACGGCTGCTCACCTTCACCCTCGTCGGCCTGGGTGCCCAGATGATCGACGGCTCGCTCGGCATGGCGTACGGAGCGTCGTCCGCCACGTTCCTGATCGCAGCCGGCTACACGCCCGTGCTCGTCTCTGCATCGATCCACCTGGCCGAGGTCGGGACCACGCTCGTCTCCGGTGCGTCGCACTGGCGGCTCGGCAACGTCGACTGGCAGGTCGTCCGGCGCATCGCCGTGCCGGGCGCGATCGGTGCCTTCGCCGGCGCGACGTTGCTGTCGTCGGTCGACGGCGACGTGATGGCGCCGTGGACGTCGGCCATCCTGTTCGTCCTCGGCCTCATCGTGCTGGTCCGCTTCGCCTTCGGCATCGGCGCCAACGTCCGCCGCCGCGACCTCAGCCGCGCCGGCGGGGCCGGCGTGGGGCTCGTCGGCGGGGTGGTCGACGCCATCGGCGGCGGAGGGTGGGGCCCGATCGCCACCCCGACGCTGCTGACCGCCACCAAGATGGAGCCCCGTCACGTCATCGGCTCCGTCGACACCTCCGAGTTCCTGGTCTCGGTCTCGGCCAGCATCGGGTTCCTCCTCGGGATCGGATCGGCCGGCATCGACGCGACCGTGGTGGTGGCCCTGCTCGCCGGCGGCGTGGTCGCAGCGCCCTTCGCCGCCTGGCTCGTGCGCGTGCTCCCCACACCGGTGCTGGGCATCGGCGTCGGGGGCATCCTCCTGCTCACCAACTCACGGACGCTCGTCCGCCTCCACGAGGTCGAGGGGCTCTACGTGTACCCGGTCATCGTCGCCGGGATCATCGCCGCCGCGGCGTACGCCGCCGGTCAGTGGGGCCGCCAGGCGTCGTCGTCGGCGATCAGCGCCTCGACCTCGGCCGGCAGCTGACCCTCGAGCAGGTCGGCGAGGGTCACGGCCTCCAGCACGGTCCGCAGCGACGCCCGCACCGCCACCCACAGCGCAGCGAGCGGCTCGGGGCCGTCGAGCACCGTCTCGGGCCGCATCCCCTGCACCAGCGTCAGCGGACCCTCCACCGCCCGGGCGATCTCGGCGACCGTGACCGCCCCAGGGTCGGCGGCGAGCGAGTACCCCCCCTCGGGCCCGCGCTGGCTGCGGACCAGGCCGGCCTGGCGGAGGGAGCCCAGGATCGCCTCGAGGTACTTGCCGGGTATGCCACGGCTCTGCGCCACCTGGTCGCGGGTGCGCCGATCGGGAGCGGCCGCGGCCAGCTCCAGCATGGCCCGCACCGCGTAGTCGAGCTTCGCCGAGACCTGCACGCCCTCGATCCTGCCAGCGGAGCGGTTCTGGCATGCATCCGCCCCCGCATGCGGGGGCGGATGGATGCCAGAACGAGTTGGTGGGTCAGCCGCCGGCGGCGGTCTTGGCCCGCTTGGCCGAGCGGGCCCGAAGGTTCTGGTCGAGCTCGACCTTGCGGATGCGCACGAAGTTCGGGGTGACCTCGACGCACTCGTCCTCGGCGATGTGCTCGAGCGCCTGCTCCAGCGAGAGGATCGTGGCCGGGATCAGCTTCTCGAAGTTGTCCGAGGAGGAGGCGCGGACGTTGGTCTGCTTCTTCTCCTTGGTCGGGTTGACGTCCATGTCCTCGGTCCGGGCGTTCTCGCCGATGACCATGCCCTCGTAGACGGCCACGCCGGGGCCCACGAACAGCTGGCCCCGCTCCTGGAGCGACAGCAGCGAGTAGCTGCGGGTCTCGCCGGTGCGGTCGGCGACGAGGGAGCCGTTGCGGCGGGCCCGGATCTCGCCGGCCCACGGCTCCATCCGCTCGAACACGTGGTGCAGGAGCGCCGTGCCGCGGCTCTCGGTGAGCAGCTCCGTACGGAACCCGATGAGGCCACGAGCGGGCACGAGGTAGTCGAGGCGCACCCAGCCGGTGCCGTGGTTGACGATCTGCTCGAGGCGGCCCTTGCGCACGGCCAGGAGCTGCTGCACGACGCCGAGGTAGTCCTCCGGCACGTCGACCGTGACGCGGTCGACCGGCTCGTGGATCTTCCCGTCGATCTCCCGGGTGAGCACCTGGGGCTTGCCGACGGTGAGCTCGAAGCCCTCGCGCCGCATCATCTCGACCAGCACGGCCAGCTGGAGCTCGCCCCGGCCCTGGACCTCCCAGGTGTCGGGCCGCTCGGTGGGCAGCACCCGGATCGACACGTTGCCGATGAGCTCGGCGTCGAGGCGGGCCTTGACCAGGCGGGCCGTCATCTTCTTGCCGTCCTTGCCGGCGAGCGGCGACGTGTTCACGCCCACGGTCATCGACAGGCTCGGCTCGTCGATGGTGATGACGGGAAGCGCGTGGGGGTGCTCGGCGTCGGCGAGCGTCTCCCCGATCGTGATCTCCTCGATGCCGGCGATGGCGATGATCTCGCCCGGCCCCGCCGACTCGGCCGGGACCCGCTCCAGGTTCTCGGTGATGAACAGCTCGCCGATCTTCACCCGCTCCTGGGTGCCGTCGGCCTTGCACCACATGACCGTCTGGCCCTTGCGGATGTGGCCGTTGCGCACGCGGCACATGGCGAGGCGCCCGAGGTAGGGCGACGAGTCGAGGTTGGTGACGAGCGCCTGCAACGGCATCTCCTCGTCGAACTCGGGTGCGGGGATGTGCTCGACCAGCAGGTCGAGCAGCGGGCGCAGCGTGGCCCCCTCGGCGATGCCCTCCCCGTCGCCCGGCCGCTCCAGTGACGCCCGGCCGTCGCGGGCCACGCAGAAGACGATGGGGAAGTCGATCTGGTCCTCGTCGGCATCCAGGTCGAGGAAGAGCTCCTCCACCTCGTGGACGACCTCGTCGATGCGGGAGTCGGGACGGTCGACCTTGTTCACGACGAGGATCACCGGCAGGCGGGCCTGGAGCGCCTTGCGCAGCACGAACCGGGTCTGGGGCAGCGGGCCCTCGCTGGCGTCCACCAGCAGGAGGATGCCGTCGACCATGGACAGCGCCCGCTCGACCTCGCCACCGAAGTCGGCGTGGCCCGGGGTGTCGACGATGTTGATCTTGACGAGCTCGCCGCCCTCCGGCAGGTAGGGGATGGCCGTGTTCTTGGCCAGGATCGTGATGCCCTTCTCCTTCTCGAGGTCCATGGAGTCCATGACCCGGTCGGCGACGTCTTGGTTCTCGCGGAAGGCACCGGACTGCCAGAGCATCTTGTCGACCAACGTGGTCTTGCCGTGGTCGACGTGCGCCACGATGGCCACGTTCCTGAGATCTGCGCGTAGCGCCACTGACTGCCTCCGAGGGCGGGAGAGGGGGGAACGCAACAGACTAGGATGAATCATGCCGGAGCCCTCTTTCGACCCTGTCGGTGATGGGTCACATGGGGGATCATGGGATCAGTGACACAAGGACACCAGACCCATGGTCCCCTCCTCGACGACCGAGCCCTCCTCGCCGCCACCGCGGACACGACCGAGCAGGCCGTCATCTCCGTCGCGAAGGGGAACGGCGCGTGACCGACGCCTTCCAGCAGGCGCTCGACGTCGGGGGCGGCGCCATGCCGCCGGTCCAGTCCCTCGACACGCTCGACCTGCTCGTGGTCGAGGACAGCCCCTCCGACCAGCGCCTCATCCTCGAAGCGCTGGTCGAGGCCGGCGCCAACCCGGCGCGGGTGGTGTGCGTCCCCACCCTGCGCGAGGCCCGCCAGGCGCTCATCGATCGGCCGGCCGGGTGCGTGCTGCTCGACCTGTCGCTGCCCGACGCCACCGGGCTCGAGGGCATCACCATGCTGTCGGCTGCCGCGCCCGACACGCCGGTCGTCGTCGTGACCGGCCAACCGGCCGGGTCCATGGTCTATGCCGCCATGGCGGAGGGCGCCGACGAGTACCTGTGCAAGGCCGACCTCGACGTCGCCCTGCTCGAGGACGTCATCGCCCGGGCCACGCAGCGCCGGCGGGGTGCCGACCGCCACCGCCACGCCCTGGCCTCGGCGGCCACCGTGTTCGAGTCGATCTCCGCACCCATCGCCGTCATCGACGGCAGCGGCCGCATCGTGGCCGTCAACCAGGCCTGGGGCACGCGGGCCGAGCTCGGGGGCGCCGACCCGACGCGCACCGGGGTGGGCGTCAACTACCTGGCCGTCTGCGACCACGCCGAAGGCCGCTTCTCGGAGGAGGCCGCGGCCGTCGCCGCCGGCATCCGAGGGGTCCTCTCGGGCGAGACGGGCTCGTTCACCCTCGACTACCCCTGCCACACGCCGGACCAGAACCAGTGGTTCAGCCTCCGGGTGAACCCCTCTGGTGAGATGGGCGGCGGTGCGGTCCTGATCCACCTCGACATCACCGACCTGCACCTGGCCGAGCAGGGGGTGCGGGCCAGGGACTCCCGCCTGTTCGGCGCGCTCGACGCCACCTCGCCGATCTTCGCCCTCCTCGGCGCGGACGGCTCGGTGCAGCACCTCTCCCCACTGACCCGCGAGCTCCTGTCGCTCGAGCCGGGGGAGCGCATCGGCACCGACGTCTTCCAGGTGATCGAGCCGAGCGATCGGGTCCAGGCCATGGAGCTCTTCGCCCGCGTGGCGGCGGTGCCGGGCAGCAGGGAGCGGGCCACGGTGCGGGGCCTCGATGGCGCCGGTCGCTGGCGGGACCTCGACCTCTCCGTGGTGAACCTGCTCGATGATCCTCGAGTCGCCGCCATCGCCGTCACGGGTAGCGATGTCACCGACACCCGCCTCCACCAGATCGCGCGCCGGCTGGAGAGCCGCCTGCTGGCCCGGCTGCCCGTGGCGATCGGCCTCACCGACGACAGCGGCATCCTCGTCTACTGGAACGAGCGGGCCGAGGAGCTGTACGGACTCCCGACCGAAGCGGTCCTCGGCCGCAACGTCGCCGACGCGGGGATGCAGAACAGGTCCGACCCGAAGTTCGGGGCGATCGTCCGGTCGGTCGCCGAGCACGGGATGTGGGAGGGCGACGCCACCGGGCTGCGGGCCGATGGCTCCGTCGTGGCGGTGCACCTGCTGATCGAGCGGATCCACGACGAGGAGATCGACTTCCACGGCGTCGTCTACGCGTCGTTCGACAACGCCGAACGCGAGCGGCTCGAGTCGGAGCTCGAGTTCCAGGCCTTCCACGACCCGCTCACCGCCCTGCCGAACCGGCGGCTGTTCGTCGAGCGGTTCGACGCCGTGCTGGCCGCGCAGGTCGGTCGGGCCCGGGCCGCCGCCGTGACCTTCATCGACCTCGATGACTTCAAGGCGCTCAACGACCGGATCGGCCACAGCGGCGGCGACGTGGCGCTCCAGATCATCGCCGACCGGCTCCAGCAGTCGTTGCGACCGGGCGACATCGTGGCCCGCATCGGGGGTGACGAGTTCGTCATCGGCTTCGGCGAGCTGACCGGTCCCGGGGAGGCCGTCGCCGTCTCCGAGCGGGTGCTCGAGGCGGTGCGGGCCCCGTTCCGGGTCGGGCACCACCAGCTGCAGGTCTCCGCCACCGTCGGCGTCGCGATGTCGCAGCCCGGTCTGCCTGCTGACGGCATGCTCCGCAACGCGGATGCCGCCATGTACGAGGCCAAGGACAGCGGCAAGGACAAGGTGTGGCTGTTCGACGACGACCTCCAGCAGCGCACCCGGGCTCGCCGTGAGCTGGCCGAGACCCTCCAGCGCGCCATCGACGACGGCGACATCCACGCCCACCTGCAGCCCCAGACGTGCCTGCACACCGGCGAGCTCGTCGGGTTCGAGGCGCTGGCCCGCTGGCGGCGCGACGACGTGGTCCCCAGCGAAGCCGACTTCATCTCCCTGGCCGAGGAGAGCGGTGTGGTGGACCGCATCGACCGCATCGTGCTGGCCGAGGCGTGCCAGGCGCTCGCGGACATCCGGGCCATGTGCCCCACCGGCACGCCCACCGTGGCCGTGAACGTGTCCGCGCTCCAGCTCGTGCAGCCCGACTTCCCCGACGTGGTCCGGGAGCTGGTGGAGCAGCACGGGTTCCCGCCCCAGCTGCTGTGCATCGAGGTGGTGGAGTCCGCCCTCGCCGACGAGGATGCCGCCGTGGCGGTCATCGAGCAGCTCAACGCCATCGGCGTCGAGCTCGCCATCGACGACTTCGGCACCGGCTACTCGTCGCTCAGCCGCCTGCAGCGCTTCCACGTCGACTACCTGAAGATCGACCGGGTCTTCGTGGCCGGCATGGCCGAGGCCACCGACGACGCCGCGATCGTGTCGGCCATCATCGGCCTGGCCCGGGCCCTCGACCTGCGGACCGTCGCCGAAGGTGTCGAGACCACGGCCCAGCGCGACCGCCTGGCCGCCCTGGGCGTCGACATCGGGCAGGGCTACCTGTGGAGCCCGGCCATGCCGATCGAGGACACACTCGAGCTGGTGCGCCGCACCGAGCAGCCGACCGGGACCCCGTGTCGGGCCCCGATCGACTGACGGGACGAATCAGCCTTCGGTGGCCAGCCCCGCCTCCTCGATGAAGGAGGCCGCGATGTCGTCGGCGTCCTCGCGGTCGATGTCGAAGCGCTTGTTCAGCTCGGTCAGCGTGGCGGTGTCGATGGCGGCGCTGATCTCGTCGACCAGGTCCTGCAGCTCCTGGCCGTAGGCGTCGACCAGCTCCTGGGACAGCACGGGCGTGACGTTGTCGGCGGCCAGCATGCCCTTGTCGTCCTCGAGGAGCACCCAGCCCTCGTCGGCGATGCGGCCGCTCGTGGAGAACAGCACGCCCACCTGCACGGCGTCCCCGGCGAGGGACTCGGCGACCAGGCTGGACTCGAGGGGCACGAAGTCAGCGGAGAGGTCGACGCCGTACACCCGCTCGAGGCCGGGGAGGCAGAACGGGTTGGTCTCGCAGTCCTGCGGCGCACCCAGCTTCAGGCCCCCGCCGTCGGCCGGGAGGTCGGAGAGGGTGGCCAGTCCCAGCTCGTCCGCGGTCTCCTTCGTCACGACGAACGCGT
The DNA here is from genome assembly GCA_964498565.1 of uncultured Acidimicrobiaceae bacterium. Classification (GTDB taxonomy): domain Bacteria; phylum Actinomycetota; class Acidimicrobiia; order Acidimicrobiales; family Salinilacustritrichaceae; genus Salinilacustrithrix. The sequence continues at coordinate 6,124 of CAZCJT010000033.1, read as the reverse complement.
TGGTGTCCACCGCCGGTGCAGGCTCGAGGGCCACCAGCTCGAGGCCGTCGAGCTCGGCCTGGAGGAGGCCGACGGTCTCGTCGGCATCGGCCGTGGCCGCGCCGGCGCCGTCGTTCAGGTACTCCAGCATCGAGGCGGCGTACTCCGGCGAGAAGTTCACCTCGCCGTTGTCGAAGGCGGCGAGCAGCACCTCGCGGAAGCCGCCGACGCTGACCATCTCGACCTCGTAGCCGTTGGCCTCGAGCGCCTGGCCGTAGATCTCGGCCAGGATGGCCGACTCGCCGAAGTCCTGCGCGCCGATCCGGACCGGCGGCCCATCGGCGGCCTCGGTGGCGACGGCCGTCTCCTCCTCGGTCTGGGAGGTGCCGTCGCCGTCGCCGGACGACGCGACGTCGGAGTCGTCGTCGTCGCCGCACGCGCTGGCGAGCAGCGCCAGGACGGCGATCAGCGCCAGGAGCAGTCGAGAGATCTTCATGGTGGGGGTCTTCCTTTCGGGAGCGATGGGGGAGATCCTGGCTCAGGAGGCGTGCTGCACGCTCGCCTTGGACTCGACGGCGCGATCGCGCGCCCACGGCGTGAGCCGCGACCCGAGCGCGCCGAACGCGGCTTCCGTGACCAGCGAGAGGGCAGCCACGAGGACCGCGGCCACGACGAGCTGGCCGTCGTCGCGGGTGGCGATCGCCTGCAGGATCGGCGTGCCCAGGCACCGGAAGCCGACCAGCGCGCCGAGCGTCGTGGTCGCCACCACCTGCACCGCCGAGACGCGGATGCCGGTGACGAGCAGCGGCATGGCGGCGGGCAGCTCGACGCGACGAAGCACGTCGCGCTCGCGCATGCCCATCGCCCGCGCCGCCTCGACCACGTCCCGGCCGATCTCGCTCACGCCGAGGTACGCGTTGACGAAGATCGGGGGCAGCGCCAGCAGCAACAGCGCCACGAAGGTCGGCCAGAAGCCCAGCCCGAACCCGTACTGCAGCGACAGCGGGAACACGAACGCGATCACGGCGAAGGTCGGCAGGGCCCGGCTCAGGTTGACGAGGGTGATGGCGACCAGGCCGCCCCGGCGGAGGTGACCGAGGGCGACGGCGGGGGGGATGGCGATGACGAGGGCGGCCAGCACGGCGGCGGCGGAGAGCCGGACGTGGTTCCACGTCAGGCTCACCAGACCGTTCTCGCCCCACCAGGCGCCGCTGTCGGTGAGGTAGTCGAGCGCGTCCTGGATCACGGCGCCCCGCCCACCCCTCGTCGGGCCCACGGCGTGACGACCCGCTGGAGCACCACGAAGGCCAGGTCGAACACCACCGCCATCCCGATCGACAGCACGCCGCCGACGACGATGGGCGTGGAGAACCCCCGGGCCCGGCTGAGCCCGTCCTCGATGAAGGTGCCGTAGCCGCCGCTGCCGACGAGGGCCGCGACGGTCACCAGGCCGATCACGGTCACGGTGGCCACCCGGAGCCCGCCGATGATGGCCGGCGCGGCCAGGCGCAGGTCGACGACCAGGAAGCGACGCCACGGCTCGTAGCCCATGCCGTCGGCCGCCTCGATCACCGCGGGCGGCACGCCGTCGATGCCGGCCACGATGTTGCGCAGCAGGATGAGCAGCGTGTAGCTGACCAGTGCGATCTGCGCGGTCCGGAACCCGAGCCCGGTGAGGGGCACGAGGAACCCGAAGAGGGCCAGGCTCGGGATGCTGTAGAGGCCGCCGGCGAGCGCGGCCAGCGGTCCGTAGGTGCGGCGCCAGCGCAGCGACACGAGAGCCATGCCCATGGCGATGACGAAGCCGATCGCCACCGAGGACCCGGTGAGCTGCAGGTGCTCGATGGTGCGGTCGCGGATGTCGTCGGTGTGGTCGCCGACCCACTCCCACCAGATGAACGAGTCCGGTCCGTTGGCGAGCACGGCTAGCGGACGCCCTCGCTGATCTCGTCGATGCGGATCATGCCCTGGTACGCCCCGTGGTCATCGACGACGACGGCGACGTTGGTGAGCGAACCGACGATGCCGTCGAGGGCGCTGCGCAGCGTGGAGTCGGGCGTGACGACGGCACGGAAGGGCTGGGCGCCCTCGGCCCCCACGGTGCCGCCGAGCGACGAGCCCCACTGCCAGCCGAGGAGGCGACCGTGCTCCCGCACCCCGAACCAGTCGACCCGGTGCTCGGCCATGAGCGCCCGGGCGACGTCGGCCGGTGCCCCCACGTCGGCCACCGGGCCGGCGCCGTGGGTGATGTCGCGCACGCGGAGCAGCGCCAGCCGCTTCAGGCCCCGCTCCTCGCCCAGGAAGTCGGCCACGAACGTCGACGCGGGTGCGGCGAGGATCTCGGCGGGGGGGGCGGCCTGCTCGAGTCGGCCGCCGACGTCGAGGATCACCACCCGGTCGCCGAGCTTGATGGCCTCGTCGATGTCGTGGGTCACGAGGACGATCGTCTTGTGCAGCCGGCGCTGCAGGTCGAGCAGCTCGTCCTGCAGGCGGGCCCGGACGATGGGATCCACGGCGCTGTACGGCTCGTCCATCAGCAGGATGGGCGGGTCGGCGGCCAGGGCTCGGGCCACGCCGACGTGCTGCTGCTGGCCGCCGGAGAGGGCGCCGGGGTAGCGGTCGAGGAGGTCGCGGTCGAGTCCGACGAGGTCGACCAGCTCCTCGACCCGCTCGCGGGTGCGAGCCTTGTCCCAGCCGAGCAGCTTCGGGACCGTGGCGATGTTGCCGGCCACCGTCTTGTGCGGGAACAGCCCGGTCTGCTGGATGACGTAGCCCATCCCCCGCCGGAGGTCGTGCACGGGGACCTCGTCGGCCGGCCGCCCGTGGATCTCGATCGTGCCCGACGTCGGCTCGATGAGCCGGTTGATCATCTTGAGCGTCGTCGTCTTGCCACAGCCCGACGGGCCGACGAGGGCGACGATCTCCCCGGCCGGGATCTCGAGGTCGAGGTGGTCGACGGCCAGGCCGCCCGCCCCCGGGTAGCGCTTGCACAGCTGCGTCAGCCGGATCGCCACGGGCTGCGACATCCGGGGGAACCTAGCGACGACGGCGCGCCCGCCCGCCTTCGGTCAGTCGATGGTGACGGCGACGTCGTAGCGGTCGGCGGGGGACTGGCCGTTCCAGCCCTCGCCGTGGTCCCAGTCGGGCTGCTTGGTGCGGTGGTCCTCGTCCAGCGTGACCCGGCCCTCCTCGTCGATGTCGGCGATCGGCGCGATGAGGATGGGCTCCGCGCTGATTCGCTCGACCGTGTGGGCCCGCGCCGCCTCGGGGAACCGCTCGAGGAAGCTCGCGATCACCCGCTCGTGCTGGCGACCGAGGTCGCAGCGGGCGCCGTCGGACAGGCTGGCCACGAGGGGGCGCAGGTCCTCCACGACGGTGCCGGCGGCCTGACCCTCGCGCAGCACGTCGAGCGCCGCGGCCACCTCGAGGCCGCCCTCCTTGCAGGGACGGCACTGGCCGCACGACTCGATGGCGAGGAACCGCGAGACGCCGTGGGCGACGGCCATCGGGTCGGTGTTCGTGCTGTAGACGGTGAACCCCCCGGTGCCGAGCCCCGAGCCGGCGTCGGCCAGGTCCTCGAAGGTGGCGGGGATGTCGAGCTGGTCGGGCAGCAGCACGCCGACGCTGACGCCGCTCATCACGAACGCCACGTCCGCGTCGGTGATGCCGCCGCCGATCTCCTCGATGATCTGGCGCAGCGGGGTGCCGAGGGGGTACTCGCCCACGCCGCCGCGGCGGACATCGCCGGTGATCGTGAAGATCGAGGTGCCGGGGGAGTCCGGCGTGCCGACCTCCCGGAACCAGTCGGGTCCGTGGTGGAGGATGAGCGGCACGTGGGCGAAGGTCTGGGCGTTGTTCACGAGCGTCGGTGGTGCGGTACCGCCCTCGCCGGCGAGGTCGAGCTGGCCGGCGCCGCCGCTCGGGTCGCCCACCTCGACGGTGCCGTGCCGGTAGGGCGGGGCGATGCGCGGGAACGGCGGACGACCGGCGACCGCCTCGAGCAGGGCGGTCTCCTCGCCCAGCAGGTAGTGGCCGGCGCCACCCACCACGTCGATCTCCACGTCGCCCGAAGCGCCACTGGCGACGAGCTCCTGAGCGGCGTCGGTGAGCAGGCCCAGCTCGGTGGTGTAGCGGTCCTTGGTGACCACGGCGATGGCTCGGGCGCCGACGGCGTGGGCGGCGATCAGCGCGCCCTCGAGGATGCGGTACGGGTTCCGGCGGATGAGGGTGCGGTCGCCGAACGTGCCGGGTTCACCCTCGGCCGCATTGACCACCACGGTGGGGGCGAGCGGGCTGCTGGCCGCGTTCGTCGCCACGGTGGCCCACTTCTTCCCGGTGGGGAAGCCGGCGCCTCCACGCCCCCGCAGGCCGGCGTCGGTGATGACGCCGATGGACACCTCGGGCTCCACCCGGAGCGCTTCTTCGAGGGCGGCCATGCCACCGACGGCTCGGTGCTCGTCGAGGGAGCGGACGGGGGTCGGGTCGAGCAGACGCTGGACGGTCATGTCAGGCCTCTACCCGGGGGCAGACAGGTGGATGCGGTGGCCGTCGGCCGGAGACGGTCGGATCAGCCCAGCAGCTCCACGACCTCGCGCAGCGAGCCGGCCACCAGGAGCTCGCCGCCGGGGTCCTCCACCGCCTCGTGGGCCCAGAGGTAGGTGTAGGGCACGTGCACGGCCCGGCCGCCGAGCTCGAGCACGGGGAGCACGTCGGAGCGCACGCTGTTGCCGACCATGCAGAAGGTGGACGGGTCGATGCCGTGCCGGGCGAGGATGGCGGCGTAGGTGGCGACGTCCTTCTCGGCGACGATCTCGATGCCGTCGAATCGGTCGGCGATGCCCGACGCCGCGACCTTCGACTCCTGGTGCCACAGGTCGCCCTTGGTGATGAGGACCAGGCCCAGCCCGCGAGCCCGCAGGTCGTCGATCGCCTCCGCCACACCGTCGAGCAGCTCCACCGGGTGGTCGAGCAGGTCCTTGCCGAACTCCAGGATCGTGGCGATCGCCGAGGTGGGGATGGCGCCGCCGGTGATGTCGATGGCCGTCTCGATCAGCGACAGGGTGAACCCCTTGGCGCCGTAGCCGAACAGGCGCAGGTTCCGGCGCTCCGTCTCGAGCATCCGGCGTTCGAGGTCGCCCACATCGACGTCGACGTGCTCGGCCAGGAGCGCGTGGTAGCGCTGGTGCACCGCCTGGAACCGGTTCTCGGAGTGCCAGAGCGTGTCGTCGGCGTCGATCCCGAGGTGGGTGACGCCGTGCAGGGGAGCCGTCACGGTTCTCGCTTCTTGCGGGCACCAGGGCGCAGGAAGATGGCCGCCGGGACGCCGAGGGCGAACAGCCACACGAGCCAGATGCCCCAACCGCCGCCCTGCGCCTTCTTCACGCGGAAGGTGAAGGTCCCCTCGCTCAGGCCGTCGCCGTCGTCGGCCATGGCGTGCCAGTGCACGATGTGCTCGCCGAGCCCGAGCGGCTCGACGGCGACTTCGACCGTCGAGGTCCGGGCGTCGACCTCGGCCTCGCCGACGGTGACATCGTCCCCGGCGGCGTCGGTCACCTCGACCGACACCTCGCCCTCGGGGTCGAACGACACGAGGGTGAGGCGGACGGAGTCCACGCCTTCGGGCACGGTGGCGCCGGCGCCGGGCTCGGACTCCAGCAGCTCGGCATGCGCGTGGGCGGTGCCGGGCGTGACGGCGAGCACGAGGGCCGCCGCTGCACCGATGGACCAGGCGGCACGGATGAGGTCGGGCCGTCGGCGCACGGACCGATTCTGACGGCCTGGGTGCCGCTGGCACGACCTGCCGGGCACCGGGTGCCGCTGGCCGGGCAGCTCTGTCCCTTTCGTCCCGTTCGGCTATCGTCCTGCGCCCATGGGGGGCCCAGCCGGACGTCTGTCGCGGCGCTCGTTCGTCGCCGCCGGTGCGGTCGGTGTCGGGGCGCTGGCCCTGCGTCCGCGCCGCACGATCGCCGACGTGCTCGATCTCTCTTCACCGGCGGGCTTGTGGGGTGTCGCCCAGTCCGACGAGGGACTGCTCGCCATGTTGTCCATGGGCGGCCGCCCGGTGGTGGTGCGCCTGTCGGACGGCGGTCCGGTCCGGGTCGAGCGGGTGCTCGCCACGCCGCCGCAGGCCGGCGCCGTCGCGCTG
>CAZCJT010000032.1:0-13735 GCA_964498565.1 uncultured Acidimicrobiaceae bacterium | reverse complement strand
ATCGCCGCCGGTGCCGACGTCAAGGTGCTCCAGCGGATGCTCGGCCACTTGTCCGCTGTGCTCACCCTCGACCGCTACGGCCACCTGTTCCCCGGCCAAGCCGAGTCGGTCGCCGACCGTCTCGACGAGATGGCTGAGGCGGCCGGTGTCGTTCAGCGAGCGGACGTCGTGCCCATCGACCGAGCACGGCCGTGACCCGTCATAGCTCGGGTGGTTCGAGAGTCGCGGGGATGTCCCGGCGCGTGTGGAGGATGCGCCACACGTCGACGATGTCGTCGTCCTCGACGTAGAAGACCGCGTGGTCGAAGCGCCTGATCGGGAACGCTCGTAGGCCGGGGATGTCGAGGTCGTAGCTGTAGCGCAGGCTCCCGATCCCGGGGCCGGACGAGATCAACTCGAACGCAGCCTGCACCTCGTCGAGGAAGCCGAGCGCCGTCTGTTCGTCAGCGTGGTCCCGGTAGCAGGTGGCGGCGTCCTCGAGGTCGGCGGCAGCGAGCGTGCGGAGCCGGATCGGCTTGTCGGCCACGACCTCAGCGAGCTGAACGGACGCGGTCGCGCAGCGCTGCGAAGTACGCGTCGTCGGCGACCGGACCCGGCTCGGAGGCGAGGCCGTCGAGGAGCAGCTGACGCAGTCGGAGACGGTCCTGGTCCCGGCGGATCAGCTCGCGCACGTACTCACTGTTCGACCCGTAGCCGTCTCGCTCGACGCGCTCGTCGACGAAGGTCTTGAGCTCGTCGGGCAGAGAGACGTTCATCGTGGACACGAGCCCAGACTACCGGAGGTTGGCAATGTTTGCCATTGGAAGTTCGGATCTCGTCGGAGGCACGTTTGCGGGCATCTCGCTGACCCCGGTCACCGTGCGTGAGATTCTCGGGCTGTGGACAAACTCGGGGGAAACCGCCCGCGGGATGCTCGCGGGATGGAGCCGGATCAAGGTCAAAAACGAGACCAGGTCAGCGCCCTGAAAAGGTGCGCTGACCTGGACTTTGGATGGTGGTCGGGACCGGCGTCGATCCGGTGACCTACCGCTTTTCAGATGATCCGGGGCCGTTCGGTGAGCAGGACCGATGGAGCGTTTGCGCAGGTCAGCAGAGGTTTTCCTTGACCGTCGTCGACCGCCGGAACGCGCGATTCACCGTTCCTTGTCGCGCGGATGTCGCGCGACGGCGACATCGTGGGCGTCCCAGGAATCGCGCGCTCGATCTGGGAGCCTGAGAGCCGGGCGACAGAACGGCGGGGTCTCGCGATATCCGTCAGTGCGCGCCGCAAGGATCGGCACTTCGGTTGCACCTCCGGGGCGGTGACGCGTGTGGCTCAGCGGCGGGCCATCCGGGTGCCGTTGAGGATGACGACGAGCTCGGACAGCTCATGGGCGAGGACGGCGATGGCGAGGCCGATGATGCCGAACAGTGCTGCGGGGACGAGCACGGCGAGGATGAGGAGGGAGAGGGCGAGGTTCTGGGTGACGATGCGTCGGGTGCGTCGTCCGGTGCCGATCGCAGTGACGAGCTTGGCGAGGTCGTCGCCCATGAGGGCGACGTCGGCGGTCTCGAGGGCGATGTCGCTGCCAGCGGTGCCCATGGCGACCCCGACGGTGGCGGCGGCCAGGGGTGGTGCGTCGTTGATGCCGTCGCCGATCATGGCGACGTGGTCGTAGCGGTCAACGAGGTCGCGGACACGGTGGGCCTTGTCCTCGGGGCTGAGGCCGGCGCCGATGTCGTCGATGCCGGCTTGATCGGCGATGGCTGCGGCGGTGCGGGGGTTGTCGCCGGTGAGCATGACGATGTGTTCGATGCCTAGGCCGCGTAGGTCGGCGATCGACTGGGTCGCTTGGGGGCGGAGGGTGTCGGCGACGGCGAGCACACCGAGCGGGCCGTCGGGTCCGGCGGCGACGACGGTCGTGTGCCCCTCCGTCTCGAGCCGCTCGATGACGTCCGCGACGGCGGTGAGGTCGACGCCCTGGCCGGTGAGGTAGCTCGGGCTGCCGACGGTGATGTCGATGCCGTCGACGTGGGCGTGGACGCCACCGCCGACCGCTGCGGTGAAGCTGTCCGGCTCGGGCACGTCGAGGCCTCGTTGTTCGGCGGCGGTGACGATCGCCCGTGCGATCGGATGCTCGGAGCGGCGCTCGGCCGCGGCGGCCAGGGTGAGCAGGTCGTCGTCGGTGAGGTGGCCGGTGGGGTGGAGGGCGGTGAGCGTGGGTTTGCCGTGGGTGAGGGTGCCGGTCTTGTCGAGGGCGACGGCTCGGAGCCGGCCGAGCTCTTCGAGGTAGACGCCGCCCTTGATGAGCACCCCGGAGCGGCTGGCTTGGCCCATGGCGGCGACGTAGGTGACCGGGATCGAGATGACCAGCGCGCAGGGGGCGGCGGCGACGAGCACGGTCGCGGCCCGGAAGGCCCAGTCCCCCCAGTCGCCTGTTGCGGCCCCGCCGACCAGGAGGATGAGGGCGCCGGCGGCGAGCACGGTCGGGGAGTACACGCCGGCGAAGCGTTCCATGAACTGCTGGCCCTGTCCCTTGCTCCCCTGGGCTTCGGAGACCAGCTCGACCACCCGGGCCAGGGTGTTGGTCGCGGAGGTGGCACTGGCCTCGACGAGCAGGGCGCCGTGTCCGTTGGCGGTGCCGGCGAACACCGTGTCGCCGACGGTCTTGTCGACCGGGATCGACTCGCCGGTCACCGCGGCTTCGTCGACCGGGGAGGTGCCGTCGAGGACGGTGCCGTCGGTGGCGACGTTCTGGCCGGGCCGGATCAGGAACCGGTCACCGACGGCGACGTCGTCGATGCCGATGTCGCGTTCGGTCCCGTCGGGGTCGACGATGGTGACCCGGCGGGGGGCGAGGTCCAACAGCTTGGCGATCGCATCGCGGGTGCGGTCCTCGGTGAACTCCTCGAGCGACTCGGAGATCGAGTACAGGAACGCGAGGGCGGCTGCTTCGGACCAGGCGCCGAGCAGGCCGGCGACGACGGCGGCGACGGTCATGAGCAGCTCGATGCCGATCTCGCGTTCGGTGACCAGTTCCTCGATCGCCTCGGCCGCGAAGAACCGGGCCCCGACCAGCGCGGCGACGACGAACAGCACGGTCGACATGATCCCGGGCGCGCCGAGCGGGCCGGCGAGGTAGCCGGCCGCGATGAGCACACCGCTACCGGCGGACCAGCGAACCTCCCGTGACCGCCACAGCGCCGGCAGCAGCCCCTCGGCCCCCGACGGGACTTCCCCCGGGGTGGGTTCGGCCGCGACGTCGGTGGTCATGGCTGGGCGTCCATGCGGTAGTTGGTGCACAGGGCGACCTGCTGGCCGACCTCGCCGAGCAGCATCTCGGCCTGGCGCAACAGATCCACGACACCCGGTGTGGCCAGCCGGTAGTGGACCGCCCGGCCCTGGGGGCGGTCGATGACCAAGCCGCACTCCTTCAGACAGGCCAGGTGCCCGGACACGTTCGACTGCGAAGACCCGACAGCCTCGACGAGGTCCACGACCCGGCGTTCACCGGCGAGGAGCTCGGTCAGGATCGCCAGCCGGGTCGGGTCACCCATGCCCCGGAACAGCTGCGCGGCCACTGCCACATCGGACTGCACTTCGACGGTCATCCCCACACCCTACCCATCGGCATCTACCGATGATACCGTCCGGTGATGATGGATCCTGTCGTTGAGTTGAGGATGTTGGTGAGGTCGAGTCGATGCCGGTGATGTCGAAGGTCGAAGCGGCGTTCTGTCGCAGTGCGCCGTGGCGTGGCTTCACCGCCAGGGTCGTCACCCCATGGGTGCTCAGCGGCCAAGACCTGACCGGAGACGTCCTCGAGGTTGGAGCGGGCGCGGGCGCCAACACCGCCGTGTTCGCCCGAACCCAGCCGGCCGCCACCATCACCGCGACCGACATCGACCCAGCCATGGTCACCGCCGCACGCCGCCGAGTGGCGCATCTCGGGGCCCGGGTCACCGTGGAAGAGGCCGACACCACCGCTCTTCCCTTCGACGACGACAGCTTCGACACCGCCATCAGCCTCCTCATGCTCCACCACGTCATCGACTGGGAGAACGCCCTCGGTGAGCTCGCCCGGGTCCTGCGACCCGGCGGGCGTCTGCTCGGCTACGACCTCACCGCCACCCGCGTGGCCCGCACCATCCACCTCGCCGACCGCTCACCCCACCAGCTCCTCCACCCTGGCCAGCTACGGAACGGGCTGGCAGCTGCCGGCTTCGCCGACATCGACGTCGCCGCTGGCCTGGCCGGACTCGTCGCCCGATTCCACGCCACCACCCCCGCACCACCACCCCCGCACCACCCCGGGAGAACCAGCCGTGAACATCGTCGCCCTCATCCTGTACGCCATCTTCGCCGTCGTCGGATTCGGCTGGCGCACCTGGGTCCAATGGCGCCGCACCGGTGACACCGGCCTACGCCTCCACGCCGACCCCGGCAGCGTCGCCTGGTGGGCCAAGCTCGCCTTCATCGCCGCCATCGCAGCCGGCGTCGCCGCCCCCATCGCTGGACTTGCCGGCCTCGACCCCCTGACCTTGCTCGACCGCCCGGCCCTGCGCATTGCAGGGGTCGCGGTCGCACTCGCCGGCATCGCCGCCACGGCGATCGCTCAGCTTCAGATGGGCACCTCGTGGCGGATCGGTGTCGACCCCAACGAACGCACCGAGCTCGTCACAACCGGCATCTTCGCCCGAGTCCGCAACCCCATCTTCACCGCCATGGCGATCACCGCCGCCGGCCTCGCCCTCGTTGTCGCCAACATCATCGGCGTGGTCGGCTTCGCCGCCCTGGTGGTCGCGCTCCAACTCCAGGTACGCGCTGTCGAGGAGCCGTACCTGCGCAGGGCCCACGGCGCCGCCTACGACCGCTACATCGACACGACCGGCCGCTTCCTGCCCGGCCTCTGACCCTCGCGATTGCCGGATGAGAAGTGGCTGCGCCACCAGCTACTGGTCGTTCGGGAGCGGCTTCCTCGAAGCTGGCGGCGTGACCCATGGAGCGACACCTCGGTGTTCCGAGCCGTGGAGACGTTGAGGTCGCAACTTCAGCGAGGAACGCGCCGCCGCAGGCACCCTTCGGCGACCGGGCCGTAGAAGGTTTCGCTGTCGAGAACCTCGAGTACGCCGAAGTGGTCGTCGTACGGACCGCCGAAGGACTCCGGCAGCTGATGAACTGCCCAGGGGTTCCGATAGAAGATCAGCCGGCTGAGGCGGATGCGCGGGTCGAACTCACCGCGACGTTCCAGCTCGTCTTGGATCGCTTGGGAGCGCTCGAGGAACCGGACTCGGTCCTGGAACGTCGACTCGGAGAAGGCCGGGGAGCGTTCGGCACGGTCGGCATCCCAGGCGTCCTGCAAGCGTCGTAGCGTGGGGTTGAACCGTCGAAGCAGAGCAACCGCGCTGATGCCGGTGTTCATCCCGGGCTGGACTCGTGCGCCGCCCAGATGAGCTGGTCGGGGGTCGGATACCGGACGTCCGGTCACCGTGTCGAGGTTCCACGACACGCCGATGCGCCCAAACATGGCTCCCATCACGGCGAAGTGGTCGTAGACGATGGAGGACTTCCCTGAGCCGATGACGACGACGTACGGAACACCCGCATCTTTGGCTGCCGACCGCTGCTTCCCTTTGCGGCCGCGAAACGCGTTCTGGAGCTTGCCCACGGAGTCGAAGCTGCCAACGCGGTTCGTCAAGCGCAGCGCTGGCTCGTAGACCTCGAGCGCGACGCGTGATCCCTGTAGATCGACCACGAAGTCCGGGTTGCGGCCACCCACGTCAGGCTCGCGCTCGTACGACACCCCCCACTGTTCGAGATACTCGGCGACATGCTGCTCGCCCTCGGAGTCGCTCGCAGTCACGGCTTGTTCGTAGTCCGCCACGTCATCGGAGTCGATTCCCACGCTCGGTGGTCAGGTCAGCCGGTCCGAACTGGATACACCTCGTCCGTCGCGGCAGTGAGCCGCTCTGCACGGCTCCGGCTCCGGCTCCGGCTCCGGCTCCGGCTAAGCCGAGAATGACTCGCCGCACACGAGACAGTGGATGTGCTCCGTCGAGTCTTCGGGGACCTTCACCGGCTCGTTGGGATGACACGGAGGCTCGACGATCACCATGTCGTCTGGTTCGATGAGTGGGTCGGGTGTGTCGATGCCCAAGGTGAAATCGCTGTTGCCCTTGAAGGACAGCCCTTTGATTCCCTTGAAGGTATCGCTCACTGACTCCTGCACGAATCGGTCGATCTCAGGGCCAGCGGCGCCACGGGCGTATTCGAGCTGATCGGGCGTCCACCACTCGTCGGTTCCTGCCGGGACGCCGCAGAGCGGACAGAAGTACTGGTTGACCGGTTGGGCGTCCGAGTCACCTTCTGCGTGGCTGAACCACTTGAACTGGCGCTCGCAGGTGGGGCACTCGCGACGCAGGAACTGATCGGTGTCGAGCGGCAAGCTCACCGGTATCGAGATCTCATCGTCCATCGATTCATCCGTTCATGTCGAGGAAGACTTCCTGGGTTATGTCGTCGCCGGCCTCGGTGCGTGCGCTGACTGTGACGTCGAACGCGGTCGCCAACGTCGGACCGCCGAAGTTCCGACCGTGGTCCATGGCGTCGATGGTGACGGCCTTGCCGCCACCCGGGATCTTGGCGATGGGCTCATCGTGTTTGAGGAGCTGGAGTGCGGCGTTCTCGGGCGCAGCCAACTTGATGTCGTACGCCGTCTCCGTGCCGCGATTGATCACCTGGAGCTTGTCGATCCGGTTTCCGCCCTTACTGATGAAGCGCAGGTCGAAGTCAACGGGCAAGCGCGCCGACGTGCCTGGGAGGCGACGACCGAGGGGCCGCCCGCCCCCGGGCGGCGGCGGGGCGGTGAAGTCACCAGCGGTGTGCCAGTCCGTGCCGGTCAGGTTGACCTCGCAGCCAGCGGTCTCCAGTCGCTTCGCCAGGGCCTGACGGTTTGCCACGGAGTTGTCCAGGCGAATTGCGTGGCGCCCGGCTACATCGCTGAACGGTCGGACCGCCCCGACCTCCACGAGAACTGTCCGTTTCGAGTCGCGCCCAAGCGCCATGCCCGCCTCGAACAACACATTGGGGCGTGCCTGTGGCGATGGATGAGTCTCGGGATCGTCATCGCCGTGGGCGTAGCGAGGCTGGAGGTAAGCGACCTCGTCGGGAGTCATCAGAACGACGATCGCAGACGCACGGCCGAACGCGGCATCCAGGATCTGGCCGATGTACGGCGACCCCTCGCCCGTCAGTTCCACGGCGGTCGTCCACTCCATCGGCGAAAGGTCGATGCTCCGAAGGAAGTCGAACATCGACCTCCGGAGTTCGCCGTTTCGTCCGTGAACGACGAATACCGATCGACGATTCTCTGTGCTGCTCATTCTGTTTCCCGATGCGGTCCCATGACCACGCCCCACAAGTCGACTGGCTCGGCTGCTACCGAACCCACGTTCGACAGCATAGGCGGTGTAATGGCATCAAGGGGCCGGTCACGGTGGATAGCCGATGTGGTGCGCCGAGGTGCGCGACGACCATCCAGCGGAGGTCAAAACACCCGCCCCAGGTCGTCAGCGGCCGCAGCGAGCAGTAACGGTTGATCGGCGCGCCGACGGCAGAGCTGGCCGGCTCGGTCGCACCGCCGGCTACCGGCACGTCTGTATGCGTCCGCTCGCAAGCGACGGCGGCCCGTACGCTCGCTTCTTCGGCGTGGGGTTCGACAGATGGGTGACTGGATCGGTGCGCCCGGCGGGTTTGGGCGGATAGATGAGTGATTCAGTCGACTCCATACTCGTGGCAGCCGACGAGGAAGCGGCCTACACGTCGTTCGTTGAGCGCAGCGGCCCCCTTCTTCGCCGGGCGCTCGTCGCTCGCTACGGCGTCGAGGTTGGCGTGGAAGCGACGAACGAAGCGTTTCTCCTGGCTTGGCGCGACTGGTCCCGCATCGCAGGCATGGACAATCCAGTCGGCTACCTCTTCCGCGCCGGTCAGTCGGCGGCACGTCCCTCGTTGCGCTGGTCCTCACGCACCGTTCCATCTGACTTCCCGGAGGAGGCCGTCGAACACCACGCAGACGACCGGATGGACCTGTTCACCGCTCTCTGCAAGCTCGACGCCAAGCAGCGCGTCGCAGTCGTCCTCGTGAAGTCGCACGGCCACAGCTACGCAGAGGCAGCGGAGGCTCTGTGCGTCTCGGAAGCCGCCGTTGGCAACTACGTACGTCGAGGTCTCCGCATCTTGAGAAAGCACCTAGGAGAGCAGCCGTGATGGACCTCGACCGCCGACTCCGCCACGCAGGAGCGATTCTCGACGACGCAGCCGAGCGTGCCGTCGGCCCCACTACCAAACAGCGGCGCCCCTACCCGCACCGGTGGACGGTCGCCGTCACCACGGCAGCCGCAGCAGCAGTACTCGCAGTCGTCGCCGCCGCCGTACTGCTGCCCGAGCGCGACAAAGCCGTCGTCGCAGGCCACGACCCTGCCCCCACCGCTTCGCCGTCGGAAGACCTGACGATCGAGACCGCGGTGCCTCGCATCCTCCCTGGCTACACGTTCACCGAGCAGGTGGAGCAAGAGGGCTCGCCCCACCCGACCACCGGCTTTGAGTTCGTCCACGACAGCGGTGCATCGCTGAAGATCACGGTCTACCCAACGTTCACCGCGGACGAGATGACCGGGCTCAGCACGCTCGCCACCGATTCTCCTCGCAAGACGGCGTGGCTCGGCGCAGACGACCCGGACCTTCGCACCGTCTATCTGACGAGCGACTTCGTGGACGGCGGAGTATGGGTGGCGTCGTCAGCATCAGACGGTGGTGATCTTCTGACCGTTCAGCAACTCCTACATGTAGCCGGGCAGATCGTCGAGCTGCCTGCGTTCGCGACGGCCGTCCAAGGTGACGCTTCACCCCCCGTGGGGTCATCGGACCGAGCCGCCATCGTCGACGACATCGCGAGGTACATCCCGCTCCCCGAAGGCGGCAGCTTCGACAGCTTGAAGGACTCGGAGTTCGCAGAGAGCGCCGAGGGACTGGCTGGCACGATGGCGTTCGTGGCGGTCTGCCAGTGGGCCGTCTACTGGGAGGACGGAGACCCGCAAGAACGTGCCGAAGCGGCCGAAGTGCTACGGCAGGCACCTTCCTGGCCGCAGTTCAAGCCGACGGCCGGGCAGAGCCTTCTGGACTTCCTGCGTCAGCTCGCCGACGCCGCTGCATCCGGCGACAGGGCCACGGTCGCACAGTTCACGAAGGCAAACGACTGCTGACGACCGCAAGAGATTGCCGGATAGCGGGGCAGGCTGCACACCAGCTATCGCTCGGGCGTGAATTGCGTCCCTGGCTTGACCAAGTGGATCCCGCGCGAACGGTTGATCTCGCGGGTTTCGCGCTCGCGAGAGCTCATCGATGCGGACGCCGGAGATCCGGCTTCGGTGCCGCCTTCCGCAGAGCCTCGAACCGACAGGCAAGGATGGCGCGGGTGACCGCACGGCCTGATCCGGAACAGCCTGAACCCACCCACTTCGTCGAGGAGAGCGCTGGCGAAGCCATCTTCGAGGGCGCTGCGACGGGTGGCGTGATTGGGGCGATCTTGGGGTGGGTCATCTCGCTCGTCGCCAAGCGGCGTCGTGGGCGAGCGCAATGAAGCAACCGGCGAAGTGCCGGTAGAGAGCAGATCGCGAACGCCGGCCAGCTCGGCCGTCAGCGCACAGATCACCATCGGAAGCAGCGGCGGGCGCCGCGACGCGAGCGACGTCCGGGCGGTGGACGGCGGCTTCGCTGGCTCACTTACAGTCTCGGCGGTGCGGGTAGGCGTGCGGGTCCTGGTGACGGCGGCAGGGCTTGTTCTGGCCAGCGCGTCGTGCAGTGGCGGAGGTGGCGGCGAGGAGCCCTCTGGTCGGTCGCCGACCACTGTTGATGTGCCGCCGTCGCAGATGGACCCGGTGCTCGCAGCGGTCGACGGCGCGCTCGGTTGCGACTCGTTCGGGCGGACGAGCACGCGGTACGCCTTCGGCGGTGAGTCGACTCGGCACCTCTGCGCGATCGACGGGAAAGAGGTCGCCGTCGTCGAGATCTTTGCCGAAGAGCGGCGCAACGACGTGATCAAAGGGCTCGGAACCCGTTACGAGGCGGGTTCGCCGATGCGGTGCGATGGCCTTGAGTTGCCCGGCCCCTGGACCTACGTAGGCCGGCGCTTCGCAGTCACCACGTACCGGGAGGTGCTCGTACGAAGGCTGGCCGTCGAACTCGACGGCGTCTACGTCGGCGGTGGTGCTACCCCAGACGAGCCCCTCGAAGGACCGCCGGTGAGCTACGACGTGCCCTGCTAGGTCCACGGCCAGCTGTTGATGATCGTTGAGCTCGCCCGCCCCCCAACCGTAGGGAGAGGGCGCCGTCCGGTGATCGGGTCCGCTCCGTCGCGGGTCAAGTTCAGCCGCTCATGGCGACCGCAGCTCGAGCTGCGATGGGTGTCCACAAGAGCTTGTGGTCGGACCGGCCGACAGCTGTGCTTCGAAGAGTGCCGTGGCGTACACCGCTGACCAGCACGTGATCTCTGCTGTCGCCGTCTCCAACATCGCGCAGTCCCAGGCCGTACAACGCGTCGATGTCGGGGTCGCCTCGATGGGCGTTCAGGTCGGCCAGGACAATCACGGGAGAGTCCTCACCGACAAGGGCCGACAGGTGATCGGAGAGGTGTTCGGCTTGGGTGCGCCGGCGCCCCTCGCTGACCTCCCAGCGTGTGAAATGAGTCGTGCACACGTAGATGCCGTTGATGTGAGCGTTGTCGGATGCGGTCCGGGCGCACAGCACCCACCGATCCTCCTCGCTGTCGAAGCCGCCGACGTCGCCGTCGAGGGTCGGTAGTTCCGACGCGAAGACGTCGGTCAGCAGGACCGGCCCTCGGGCAACGAGGCCGATGCCGTACACGCATTCATCGTCCGACCGCGCTCCAAACGGCAGGGTGTGGTCGGCGGGCACCGTGCGCTGGAACACGACCTGCACCGGGCCGAGGGCAGAAAGACGGCCTTCCGCCTCAGCAAGCTGGCTCTCGCACGTCTCGGCCACCCCGATGATGTCGAGGTCCGCGCCGAGCACGGCATCGGCGAGGTCGGCTCCGGCGTCGGCCGCGCCCTCGTACACGGTCCATCCGGCGAGGTTCGCCTGCCCGGCCCGCGGCCAGCCGTCCCCAGCGTCGTCGCCGTCACTGGCGAGTGAGCCTGCAACGACGAACAACACAGCGAACGAGGCAACCAAGAGGACGGCAGTTCGCGACCTGCCGACAGGGTTCATCCCACGCATCGTGCCAGTCCTCCGCCACGGGGCCACCTCCTGGCTCTCGACATGAGCGGCGTCTCGGAACCTCAGACAGGGTGTTCTCTGCAGTCGATCGCCTCACGATCGCCATCGCTGACTGCTGGAGGGCGCGGTAGTCCCTACGTGCCGATAGCCAAGCGCCTGCGGCGACTGGCGGGCGCCGGAAGCAGCGCCGATGAATGGTTGATCGGTGCGGCGGCTCGAGGTTCGGTGGCTCTGCGTCCTTGCCTCGCTGACGTTCTGTAGCCGGGCGCCGTAGCGTCGTGGTGCATGGCACGGCGCCAGCCAGCGGACTGCGACGAGGTGGCGAGGGTTGCGCTCGCCGGCATCAGCGACGGACTGAGCGTGCCCGACGTGCTCGCCTCGATCATCGAGCCCGTCGGGGACGACAGCATCGGCGCCGGCGAGTGCCTGCTCGAGCTTGCCGCTGTCGCGATGTCGCTGACGGGGGCGTCCGCTGAGGATCGTCTGCCGTACGCGGGCATCCGGGAGCGGTACCTACCTGAGGTCGAGTTCCGCGGTCGGTATCAGCACCACAAGAGCCACTTCGCGCTGCGGGCCGCCGTGCTCCCGGCCGCCGGTGTGGATCCCGCTGTCGAGGACGAGATCCGGTTCTGGTCCCAGCTCGACCTGCACGTATGGGCGCTGTACGCACTCATCGTCTACGTGCGCGCCGCAGCGGATCGCACGGGTCGGAGCGTGGGCGAGATCTGCGTCGAGGTCAGCGCGCCACGTTCCACCTGAGAGCTCCAGACGTTCGACGGGCCTCTGACCGCCAGCGCCCGCCGCTGACCGAAGTCGAGAACCTTCGCACTGACCTGTGAGGTTCCGCCCTGCTCAAAGGCCTAGTAGGGCATGCAGCGGACCTCCGGCCCGACTGAGGAACAGACGGTTGCATTGGCGTCGGGACAGCCGACCCGATGATGCGGGTCACCGTGCTGAAGGCGCCGAAGGCGGGCGGCATCAAGGCGATCGTCCGCTATCTCGACCCGGGGGCGCGCGAGCGGTCGGGTCCGGCTGGTTACTACACCGAGACCCCCGATCCGCCGGGCCGGTGGTGCGGCACCGGGTGTGACGCCGTCGGCCTGGCCGGCGAGGTCGAACCGGAGCAGCTCGAGCGGATGCTCGAAGCAGGGCACCCGCTCGACGGGCGACGGCTGGGTCGGGGGTTCGGGGAGTCGTCGGCACGGGCCTACGACGCGACGTTCTCGGCGCCGAAGTCGGTGTCGCTCCTGTGGGCCCTGTCACCGGACGAGAACGTCCGGGTCGAGGTCCTCGCCGCTCACGACGCTGCGGTCGAGGCGACGCTGGGTTGGCTCGAGGAGCACGGCGGTGTCACCCGGCGGGGCAAGGACGGCGTCCATCAGGTCGACGCCCAGGGGCTGACCGTCGCGCTGTTCCGCCAGCACACCTCCCGGATGCTGGATCCTCAGCTGCACACCCACGCTGTGGTCTGGAGCAAGGTCCAGGACGCCACCGGCGCGTGGCTGGCACTCGACGCCCGGTTCCTGCTCAAGCAGCAGTACTCGATGTCGTGGCTCTACGACGCCGCCCTCCGGGTCGAGCTGACCCGGCGGCTCGGCCTCGACTGGGAGCCACTGGTCCCCGGTCAGGGGCAGGCGGACCTGGCGGCGGTGCCCGAGGCGCTGCGGGATCTGTTCTCGCAACGGTCCGTGCAGGTCGAGGCGAAGCTGGCCGAGCTCGTACGCCGGTGGATGGACGAACACGACGGCGTCGAGCCCTCCGTCGAGGACCTCTGGCAGCTCACCCGGCGCGCCGCCGTCACCTCCCGTCCTGGCAAGACCGCCGAGCCGGTGGACCTCCGAGACGACTGGCTCGAGCGCGCCGGAACCGGCGGCTTCGACCTCGACCGCCTCGCCATCGACGAGCCGGGTCCCCGCCTGACAGATCCCGTCGACCGAGACACGGTGATCGCCACGGCGCTGGAGCGGGTGGCCGAACAGGGCTCGTCTTGGATCGAGGCGGATCTGGCTCGGGAGATCGCCGTCCAACTCGCTCCGGGTTCCGTCGGAGATGCGGGGGAGCTGCTCGCCCTCGTCGACGACCTCGCCGCCGAAGCAGCTGGTCGCTGCGTCGAGCTGCACCCACCCGCTGAGGTCGGCGTCCCGGTGCGCCGGGATGGTCGGCCGATCACCGAGCACGTCACCAGCCGCGCGCTCACGACCGATCTAGTGCTCGCCCAGGAAGCGCGCCTGCTCGGCTGGGCCGACACGGCCATCGACCCAGCTCCGGCCATCGATCCGGCCGAGCGGCAAGGGGCGGTTGCCGACGCCATCGCCGGCACCGGTCGGCTCGTGCTCGTCGTCGGCCCGGCCGGAGCGGGCAAGACCACTGCCGTCGCCGCAGGTGTCGAGCAGCTCCGGCATCAGCGGCGGAACGTGGTCGGGTTGGCGCCGTCGGGCAAGGCCGCCGACGTACTCGCCGAAG
>CAZCJT010000031.1:0-13772 GCA_964498565.1 uncultured Acidimicrobiaceae bacterium | reverse complement strand
GCCGCCAGGTCGTCGTGCACGGGCAGGACCCGCACGGTGAAGCCGTAGCGGCCGGCGGCGTCGCAGGCGAAGCTGCCGCGGTAGCGGACCCGGGCGTCGTCGACCCGCTCGACC
Organism: uncultured Acidimicrobiaceae bacterium; assembly: GCA_964498565.1. Lineage (GTDB taxonomy): Bacteria > Actinomycetota > Acidimicrobiia > Acidimicrobiales > Salinilacustritrichaceae > Salinilacustrithrix. The sequence continues at coordinate 13,658 of CAZCJT010000031.1, read as the reverse complement.
TCGGCCATGGCGGTGGTCTGCGGGCGCTCCAGCTCGTCGCCCTGGCCGACGATGCCGTGGACCAGCTGGACCTCGACGTCGGTGCCGGACAGGGACCCGAGGGAGACGATGGCGTCGACCGAGCGCTCGTCACCGATGGCGGGCACGGCGCCGTCGCTCTCGACGCCCTCGATCCGCACGTCCGACCAGCCGGCGACGACGTGGCGCTTCCAGGTGGCCATCTCCCGCGCCCGGCGGTGGCCGTCGGAGGCCATGTCGTCGGCGTGGGCGGCCGCCGGCTCGTACAGGGCGGTGGTGTAGTCCTTCACCATGCGCGACGCGGACACGAAGGGACCGGTGTCGGCCAGCGTCGACTTCATGCGCCGCACCCACCGCCGGGGGAGCCGACCTTCTGAGCGGTCGAAGTAGAGCGGGATCACCTCCCGCTCGAGCAGGTCGAACAGCGAGTTGGCCTCGATCTCGTCGCGCCGGGCCGTGTCGGTGATGTTCTCGGCCGAGGAGATCGCCCAGCCGTTCTCGCCGTCGTAGCACTCGTCCCACCAGCCGTCGAGGATCGACAGGTTCAGCTGGCCGTTGAGCGACGCCTTCATGCCCGACGTCCCGCACGCCTCCTGCGGCCGGCGCGGGTTGTTCAGCCACACGTCGCAGCCGTGGTACATCGTGCGGGCGATGGCGATGTCGTAGTCGTCCAGGAACACGAAGCGGTGCCGGATCGACGGGTCACTCGAGTAGGCCACGATCTCGCGGATCATCTCCTTGCCCTGGTCGTCGGCCGGGTGGGCCTTGCCGGCGAACACGAACTGCACCGGGCGCTCGGTGGAGGTCAGGATCGCCTCGAGGCGCTCGGGCTGGGACAGCAGGAGCGTGGCCCGCTTGTAGGTCGCGAACCGGCGGGCGAAGCCGATGGTGAGGGCGCGGGGGTCGAAGACCTCATCGGCCCACGCCACGTCCGACGGCGACTGGCCGCGGGCGATGGCGGAGGACCGGATCTTGTCCCGCACCAGCGAGACCAGCCGGTCCTTGCCCTGCTCCTTGACCCGCCAGATCTCGTCGTCGGTGGCGTCGTGGATGCGGGCCCAGTCGCTCTTGGGCGCCTCGCCCCAGTGCGGGTGGACGTGGCGGGTGAGCAGGTCGTCCATCTCGGGCGACACCCAGGTGCGGGCGTGCACGCCGTTGGTGATGGCCCCGATCGGGACCTCCTCGACGGGGACCTCGGGCCACAGCGGCTGGAACATCTCGCGGCTGACCGCTCCGTGCAGCTGGGCGACGCCGTTGGTCCGGGCCGCCAGGCGGAAGCCCATGACGGCCATGTTGAACCGGGTCTGGTCGGTGTCGGCGGGCTCGTGGCCGAGGGCGAGGAGGCGGTCCATCGGGATGCCGGCGTCGGCGGCGAAGCCGCTGAAGTACCGCTCGATGAGCTCGCGGGCGAAGCGGTCGATGCCGGCGGGCACCGGGGTGTGCGTGGTGAAGACCGAGCCGGCCCGGATGGCCTCGATGGCCTCGTCGAACGACAGGCCCTCGCCCATCAGCTCGCGGATGCGCTCCAGCCCGAGGAAGCCGGCGTGGCCCTCGTTGGTGTGGAACACCTGCGTCTCGAGCCCCAGGGCCCGCAGGGCGCGCACGCCGCCGATGCCGAGCAGCATCTCCTGGCGCAGCCGGTGCTCGCTGTCGCCGCCGTAGAGGCGGTCGGTGACGGCGCGCAGGTCGTCGTCGTTGTCGTCGACGTCGCTGTCGAGGAGGTAGAGGTCGGTGCGCCCCACCTCGGCCTTCCACACCTGAGCCGTCAGCGTGCGCCCGCCGAGCTCGACGGTGACGCGCACCCCGTCCTGCAACGTGAGCGCCATGCCGTAGGGATCGAGGTTCGGGTAGCGCTGCTCCTGCCACCCCTCCACGTTGAGGGCCTGGCGGAAGTAGCCGTTGCGGTACATCAGCCCGATGCCGATGAGGGGCAGGCCGAGGTCGCTCGCCGCCTTCAGGTGGTCGCCGGCGAGCACGCCGAGACCGCCGGAGTACTGGGGGACCGCCTCGGAGATGCCGAACTCGGGGGAGAAGTAGGCGACGGACCGCAGCGGGCTGCCGGTGCGCCCCTGGAACCAGGCGTCACGGGTCAGGTACCGGTCGAGGTCGGAGCTCACCGTGTCGAGGAACCGGAGGAAGCCGGTGTCCTCCACCAGCTCGGACAACCGTGCCTTGCTGACCGAGCCCAGGAGGCGGACCGGATCGTGGACCACGGCGTCCCACTTCTCGGGGTCGACCCAGCGGAACAGCTCCCGCGTCTGGAGGTCCCACGACCAGCGCAGGTTCATGGCCAGCGCCTCGAGCGGCGCCAGCGCAGCGGGCAGCGTGGGGCGGACGGTGAAGCTTCGGAGGGCCTTCATCGGCGCCGACCGTAACGGGTCGGCCCTGCCACCCTGGCCAGGCGATCAGACTCGGTCAGGGGGTTCAGACGAGAACTCGACCGGTCGGTCCACAGGCGTGTCCGGTTCGCACCAATCGTCCCGGACCGTTGTATCGAGGGCGGCGGTGGGGTAGGGCTGGTCCCGTGGCCACCAGGACTCCCTCTCTCGGCGCGATCGTCATCGACCAGGTCCGGCCGGCGACCCCAGGCGGCAGCGGCCGGCCGAAGAGCTCGGTCGGCGAGCGCACCTCCGTGCAGGCCCGCATCTTCCGCGACGGCCACGATCTGCTGGCCGCCCGGGTCAGCTGGCGTCGGGCCGGCGCCCGCACCTGGAGCCGCTCGCCGCTCGCCCAGTCGGTGAACGACATCTGGGTCGGCGAGCTCACCTGCACCGAGATCGGGCCCCACGAGGTCGTCGTCGAGGCCTGGACCGACGTCTTCGCGACCTGGCGCAAGGAGCTGCGGCTGAAGGTCGGGGCCAACCAGGACGTCACCACCGAGCTCGAGGAGGGCGCGCGCATCCTCGAGGCCTTCGTCCCCGACTGCTCGGGCAAGGGCCGGGGCCGGGTCGAGGAGGCGGTCGCCACCATCCGCGACACGTCGGCGCCGATGTCGGTCCGCCTCAACGCCGCCCTCGACGACGCCCTCGTGCCGCTCGTGGCCGGCATCCCGCACGAGGGCGACCGCACCGCCGCCCCCACCGTCTCGCTCTGGGTCGACCGCGAACGGGCCCGCCACAGCGCCTGGTACGAGTTCTTCCCCCGCTCCGAGGGCGGCTTCAAGGGTTCCCTCGACCGGCTCGACGCCGTGGCCGAGATGGGCTTCGACGTCGTGTACTTCCCGCCGATCCACCCCATCGGCACCACCGCACGCAAGGGGCCGAACAACACCCTCGACCCCGGTCCCGATGACGTGGGCAGCCCCTGGGCCATCGGCGGACCCGACGGCGGCCACACCGCCATCCACCCCGACCTCGGCACCGAGGAGGACTTCGCCGCCGTCGTCGAGCGGGCGCGGGAGCTCGGCATGGAGATCGCGCTCGACTACGCGCTCCAGTGCTCGCCCGACCACCCCTGGGTGCAGGAGCACCCCGAGTGGTTCCACCACCGGCCCGACGGCACCATCAAGTACGCGGAGAACCCGCCCAAGAAGTACCAGGACATCTACCCGATCAACTTCTGGCCCGCGGACGAGGCCGACCGTGTGGCGCTGTGGGAGGCGTGCCGCGACATCCTCCGGCACTGGATCGATCGCGGCATCCGCATCTTCCGGGTCGACAACCCCCACACCAAGCCGGTGGCGTTCTGGGAGTGGTGCATCGCCGACATCCAGTCCCAGCACCCCGACGTGCTGTTCCTGGCCGAGGCGTTCACCCGCCCGGCGATGATGTCGAAGCTGGCCGAGATCGGCTTCAGCCAGAGCTACACCTACTTCACGTGGCGCCACGAGAAGGACGAGCTCACCGAGTACGTCACCGAGCTGGCGCACGGCCCCCTCGCCGACATCATGCGGCCCAACTTCTGGCCCAACACGCCCGACATCCTCGGCGGCGTCCTGCGCCACGGGAACCGGGCGGCCTTCCTGTTGCGCTACCTGCTCGCCGCCACCCTCACCCCCAACTTCGGCGTGTACTCCGGCTACGAGCTGCGGGAGAACGAGCCGGCCGCCGACACCAACGAGGAGTACCTCTTCTCCGAGAAGTACGAGGTCAAGCACCGCGACTGGGACCGACCCGACTCGCTGGCGCCGTTCATGACCACCGTGAACCACGTGCGCCGGGCCCACCCCGCCCTCCAGCAGCTGCGCGAGATCCACTTCCACCACGTCGACAACCCGAACATCATCGCCTTCACCAAGGGCTCCCGGGCCTCGGGTGACCTGGTGCTGGTGATCGTGAACCTCGACCCCGTGCACACCCAGGAGGCCACCGTGCACCTCGATCTGCACGCCGTCGGCCTGCCCGACTGGGACCCGTACCGGGCCCACGACGAGCTGACCGGTGAGACCTACCAGTGGCAGGGGAGCGCGAACTACGTCCGCTTCGAGCCCGCCCTCGACCGCGTCGGCCACGTCCTGGACCTGCGCGCATGAGGAAGGCCATCGACCCCACCGACCACAGCTGGTTCCAGCGAGCCGTCTTCTACGAGGTCCTCGTCCGGGGCTTCTACGACAGCAACGGCGACGGCACCGGCGACCTGCGCGGCCTCACCGAGAAGCTCGACTACCTGGAGTGGCTCGGCGTCGACTGCCTCTGGCTGCTGCCGTTCTTCCAGTCACCGCTGCGCGACGGCGGCTACGACGTCTCCGACTTCCTCACCGTGCTCCCCGAGTACGGCAACGTCGACGACGCGGCCGAGCTCATCGAGCAGGCGCATCGCCGGGGCATCCGGGTCATCTCCGACATGGTCGTGAACCACACCTCCGACCAGCACCCGTGGTTCCAGGAGTCCCGTCAGGACCGCACCAACCCCAAGGCCGACTGGTACGTGTGGTCCGACGACGACCACCGCTGGTCCGAGGCACGGATCATCTTCACCGACTCCGAGGACTCCAACTGGAGCTGGGACCCGGTGCGCGAGCAGTACTACTGGCACCGGTTCTTCCACCACCAGCCCGACCTGAACTTCGACAACCCCGAGGTCGAGGAGGCGCTCTTCGACGTCGTCCGGTTCTGGATGGGGCTCGGGCTCGACGGCTTCCGCCTCGACGCCGTGCCGTACCTCTACGAGCGTGACGGCACCAACGGCGAGAACCTCCCGGAGACCCACGCGCTCCTCCAGCGGTTGCGCAAGTCCGTGGACTCCGAGTTCCCCGGCAAGCTGCTGCTGGCCGAGGCCAACCAGTGGCCGGCCGACGTCGTCGACTACTTCGGGCCGGAGGGGGAGGAGTGCCAGATGAACTTCCACTTCCCCCTGATGCCACGCATGTTCATGGCGGTGCGCCGGGAGCAGCGGTTCCCCATCACCGAGATCCTGGCCCAGACCCCCGAGATCCCCGACAACTGCCAGTGGGGCATCTTCCTGCGGAACCACGACGAGCTCACGCTCGAGATGGTCACCGACGAGGAGCGGGACTACATGTACAGCGAGTACGCCGCCGACCCGCGCATGAAGATCAACGTCGGCATCCGCCGGCGGCTCTTCCCGCTGCTCGACAACGACCGTCGCAAGGCCGAGCTGTTCCACGCCCTGCTGTACTCCATGCCGGGCAGCCCGATCATGTACTACGGCGACGAGATCGGGATGGGCGACAACATCTACCTCGGCGACCGCGACGGCGTCCGCACCCCGATGCAGTGGGCCCCGGACCGCAACGCCGGCTTCTCCAAGTCCGACCCGGCCAAGCTCTACCTGCCCACCATCATGGACCCGGTGTACGGCTACGCCGGCGTCAACGTCGAGGCTCAGCAGCACGACCAGTCGTCGTTCCTGCACTGGGTCCGGCGCATGCTCGAGATCCGGCGCGAGTTCCCCGTGTTTGGCACCGGCAGCTTCGAGGTGCAGCACGCCGAGAACCCGTCGGTGCTGGCCTACCTGCGCTGCAGCAAGGACGAGGACGACATCACCGTCCTGTGCGTGCACAACCTGTCGCGGTTCCCGCAGCCCTGCGAGCTGATGCTCGGCCAGCTCGCCGGACGCATCCCCATCGAGCTCACCGGTCGCATCCCGTTCCCCGAGATCGGTGCGCTGCCCTACTTCATCACGCTCCCGCCCTACGGCTTCTACTGGTTCACCCTCGTGGACCCGACGACCGACGGGATGGGCGAGGAGCCCTACGGACGCGTGGAGCCATGATCACGGTCGACGAACTCCTCGAGCTGGTGCCCAACCACCTCGCCGCCCAGCGCTGGTACGACCACGACGGCCCGCCCGCCCGGGTCACCGCCGCCGACAGCGAGCGCTGGCTCGCCGGCGACCAGGAGCTGTGGTGGCTGCTGGTCGACGCCCACGAGGGCGACCGGCACCTCGGTCGCTACCAGCTCGTGCTCGGCGCCCGACCGGCCAACGAGGAGCACCCGTTCCTGCACGGCAAGAGCGGCGAGCTGCTCGGCATCGCCGACACCGAAGGCGGCCCGGTGACGGTGTACGACGCCTTCATCGACCCGCCGCTGGCGCTCGAGGTCCTCGACCGGATCGCGCCGAGCATCGAGGCGCAGTCCGTGCGCCCCCTCGCGGTGGAGCAGTCCAACACCTCCATCGTCTACGACGAGCACGTCATCGTGAAGCTCTTCCGCCGCATCCACGTCGGCGAGAACCCCGACGTCGACGCGGTGACCCGGCTGTCCGAGGGTGGCTTCACCCACGTGCCGAAGCAGTACGGCGTGCTCGAGCGGCCGGTGGCCGACGGGCTCGCCGAAGCCGGCACGGTCCAGCACCTCGCCGTGGCCCGCGAGTTCCTCACCGGCGCCAGCGACGGATGGCACCTCGCCCTTGCCTCCCTGAGGGTCGTCATCGCCGACCACCTGGAGAGCGCGGCGGTCAGCGGCGGGGACTTCGGGCCCGACGCCCAGCGCCTCGGCGCAATCACCGGCGAGCTGCACACGCGGTTGGCCGAGGCGTTCGGCACCTCGACCGCCGAGATCGACGCCTGGGTGGCGCACTTCCGCGCCCAGCTCGACCGGGTGCGCGAGCACGTGCCCGCCGACGAGATCTCGGGCCGCTACGACCAGGCCTCGCAGATCCGCTCGCCCGGCCCGGCGATCCGCATCCACGGCGACCTGCACCTCGGCCAGATGCTGCGGGCCGACAGCGGCTGGTACGTGATCGACTTCGAGGGCGAGCCGGCCCGACCGCTCGCCGAGCGCATGGCGCCGTCATCGCCGCTGCGCGACGTCGCGGGCATGCTCCGGTCGTTCCACTACGCAGCCGCCGTCGTGCACCACGAGCGGGGCGACGACGACGATGCCGCCGCCCTCGTGGCCGACTGGGAGGAGCGGTCCCGCACCCGCTTCCTGGAGGGTTACTTCGCCACGCCCGGCATCGACGAGCTCCTCCCCGACGAGGGCACCACCGACCTGCTCCTGCGCGCCTTCGAGCTCGACAAGGCCGTCTACGAGGTGGGCTACGAGACCGCGTACCGACCCAGCTGGGTGGGCATCCCGCTCGGCGCCATCCGGAGGTTGCTCGCATGAGCATCGATTCCGACCTGCAACGACTCGTGGAGGGCTTCCACCACGACCCGCACGCCGTGCTCGGCCTGCACGACGGCCCCGACGGCAAGGTGGTGCGCATCCGGCGGCCCGAGGCCAAGGGCGCGTCGATGGACATCGACGGCACCCGCTACGAGGGCCGCCACCTGGTCGGTGGCGTCTTCGAGATCCCCGTGCCCCGCGAGCCCAAGCCGTCCGAGCCGGTGCGGGTCAGCTACGAGGCCTTCGACGTCGACGTCGTCGACCCGTACCGCTTCTGGCCCACGCTCGGAGACGTCGACCTGCACCTCATCGGCGAGGGCCGCCACGAGCGGCTGTGGGCCGTGCTCGGCGCCCGTGCCACCACGCACGAGGGTGCTGACGGCGTCGCGTTCGCCGTGTGGGCCCCGGCGGCGAAGGCCGTCCGCGTCGTGGGCGACTGGAACTCCTGGGACGGTCGGCTCCACCCGATGCGCGCCATCGGCGCGTCCGGCGTGTGGGAGCTGTTCGTGCCCGAGGCCGAGGTCGGCCACCGCTACCGCTACGAGATCGTCGGCGCCGACGACCGGTTGCGGCTCAAGTCCGACCCGCTGGCCCAGGCCACGGAGATGCCGCCGGCCAACGCGAGCGTCATCACCCGGACCGAGCACGCGTGGAGCGACGCCGACTGGATGCGCCGGCGGGCCGAGATCGACCCGGTCAACGACCGCATGTCGATCTACGAGGTCCACGCCGGCTCGTGGCGCACCGTGCCGGAGGAGGGTGATCGGCCGCTGCGCTGGGACGAGCTGGCCGAGCAGCTGGCCGACCACGTCCTCGGGCTCGGGTTCACGCACATCGAGCTGCTCCCGGTGGCCGAGCACCCCTACGCCCCCAGCTGGGGCTACCAGGTCTCCGGCTACTTCGCGCCCACCGCCCGCTTCGGCACGCCCGACGACTTCCGCTCCTTCGTCGACCGCATGCACCGGCGCGGCGTGGGCGTCATCGTCGACTGGGTGCCGGCGCACTTCCCGAAGGACGACTGGTCCCTCGGCCGCTTCGACGGCACGGCCCTGTACGAGCACGCCGACCCCCGCCAGGGCGAGCATCCCGACTGGGGTACCTACGTGTTCAACTTCGGTCGCAACGAGGTGCGGAACTTCCTCGTCGCCAACGCCCTCTACTGGCTCGAGGAGTTCCACATCGACGGTCTCCGCGTCGATGCCGTGGCGTCGATGCTGTACCTCGACTACTCCCGCAACGACGGCGAGTGGCTGCCGAACGAGCACGGAGGCCGCGAGAACCTCGAGGCCATCGCCTTCCTCCAGGAGACCAACACCGTGGTCCACGGCCGGTACCCCGGCGTGCGGATGATCGCCGAGGAGTCCACGGCGTGGGGCGGCGTCAGCCGTCCGGTTCACCTGGGCGGCCTCGGCTTCGGCCAGAAGTGGAACATGGGCTGGATGCACGACACGCTCGAGTACTTCAAGACCGACCCCGTGTACCGCTCGCACCACCACGGCCAGCTGACCTTCGGCTTCGTCTACGCGTGGAGCGAGAACTTCGTGCTGCCGCTCAGCCACGACGAGGTCGTGCACGGCAAGGGCTCGCTGATCCAGAAGATGCCCGGGGACGACTGGCAGCGCTTCGCCAACCTCCGCACGTTGTACGGCTGGATGTGGGCCCACCCCGGCAAGCAGCTCCTCTTCATGGGCTGCGAGATGGCCCAGGAGCGGGAGTGGTCGGAGTCCCGCAGCCTCGACTGGCACCTGCTCGACGACCCCCGCCACGCCGGGGTGCAACAGCTGGTGGCTGCGCTCAACCAAGCGCAGGCCGAGCACCCGGCCATGTGGCGCCGTGACACCGAGCCGGCCGGCTTCGACTGGCTCGACGCCTCCGACGCCGGCCAGTCGGTGCTCGCCTTCCAGCGCAACGGCGGCCCCGAGGACTCCCCGGTGGTGTGCGTCGCCAACTTCACGCCGGTGCCCCGCCACGGGTACCGCATCGGCCTGCCCCTCCCGGGCAGCTGGCGCGAGGTCGTCAACTCCGACGACGAGCGCTTCGGCGGCGCCGGCATCCTGAACGGCACCGTCCGCAGCGAGGACATCCCGTGGCAGGGCCGCGACCAGTCGGCCGTGGTGACGCTGCCGCCGCTCGGCGTGGCCTGGTTCGCACCGGCCGACTGAGCCGATCGACGTCGCGAAATCGGCGCGGAACCCCTTGACGCGCCCGGGATCCGAGGCGCACGATCTGAGCACAGAGCGAACGTCGAGGGGACGATCGCCCGGAGGATTGCCAGCGGTTCCGCCCGCCCACGACAGCGCCGAGGCGCTGTGGCCACGGAGCACCGGCCGAGCAGCTTCCGAGCGTCGGTCCCGCACACGGGCCCCCGGCCGGGGGCCCGTGGCGCGTCCGGGATCGGGCGCGGCGCCGGTACCGTCCACCCCCGTGACGACCGAGGTCCAGACCTGCTACCGGCACGGCGACCGGCGCGCCGGCGTGCGCTGCCAGCGCTGCGAGCGGCCCATCTGCCCGGCCTGCATGAACCAGGCCTCGGTGGGCTTCCACTGCCCGGAGTGCGTCAAGGGCGCCGGGCAGCGGGTGTACACCGCCCGGACCATGCCGGCGTCGACCACCACCGCGGTCGTCACCACCGCCCTCGTCGCCATGAACGTGGCCATCTACCTCGTGTCCAGCGCGGGTTCGGGGCTGGCCGAGCCGTCGTTCGCCGTCCAGCTCGACTACGCCCTCATCGGCCGGGGCCTGTCGGCCGAAGGCCTCCTCGGCGTTGGCGAGGGGGAGTGGTATCGCCTCATCACGGGCGGGTTCCTCCACGGCAGCCTGCTGCACCTCGGGTTCAACATGTACGTGCTGTGGATTCTCGGCAAGCAGCTGGAGCCGTCGCTCGGCCGGGTCGGGTTCGCCGCCGTCTACGTCGCCTCGATGCTCGCCGGGTCGCTCGGTGTCATGGTGCTCGAGCCCGACGCCCTCACGGTGGGGGCGTCCGGCGCCGTGTTCGGGCTGTTCGGCTACGCCGTGGTGGCCCAGTTCGTCCGGGGCATCAACCCGATGCAGACCGGGCTCGGCGCCGTCATCCTCATCAACCTCGCCTTCACGTTCCTGGTCCCCGGCATCAGCATCGGCGGCCACGTCGGCGGGCTCCTCGGCGGTCTCGTGGCCGGGTTCCTGCACGACGTGGTGCGCCGCAAGCTCGGCGCCCCGGCCGCGGTGGGCATCGCACTGGTCGCCGCCTTCGGCGTGGCGTGTGCGCTGGCGTCGGTGGTGGTCGCCTAGCCACCCTGGGCCTGGGCCTGGCCCTGGAGCGGCTCGAGCAGCCGGCGGAGGCCGAGCTCGTACAGCTCCTCCGTGCGGTCGGGCGCCGTGCTCATCCCGGTCAACTCCGTCAGCACGTAGCCATGGACGGTCGCGTTCACGTGGTACGCCCAGTCGAAGGCCTCGGCCGCGGTGAGATCGGGGCGGACCGCCCGCACGTGGTCGACGAGGTGGCTGAAGGACTCGTAGCCCCGGGCGAGGGCCTCGTCGCCAGGGGTGACGTCGGGGACGGCGCGCCCGAACATGACGAGGAAGTGGGTGGGGTTGTCGAGCGCCCAGCGCCGGTAGGCCCGGCCGGCCTCGGCCACCTCATCCGAGGCGTACGCCGGCGCCAAGGCGGCATCGAAGGACTCGAACCCCTCCACGAAGATGGCGTCCACCAGCCCGGCCTTCCCGCCGAACCAGGTGTAGACGCCGGTCGTCGAGCACCCGGCCTCCGTGGCGATGTTCCGCACCGTGAACGCAGCCTCTCCGTCCCGGGCGAGGACCACGAGGGCAGCGTCGAGGATGCCTCGGCGGGGATCAGGGGTTGACACGGAGGCAGCCACGTAACAATGTTATGCGCATAACAAAGTTACACCAGCCAACCAAGGGGAGCCATGACCGCCACCGAGCAGTCGATCGACCAGCACGAAGCGCAGACGGGGCGGTACCTCACGGGTCCGTACGCCCCGGTGACCGAGGAGGTCACCGCCTTCGACCTCCCCGTGGAGGGCCGGCTGCCCGAGGAGCTGGCCGGGCGCTACCTGCGCAACGGCCCGAACCCGATCGAGCCGGTCGACCCGTCCACGCACCACTGGTTCACCGGCGACGGCATGGTCCACGGGGTGCGCCTCTCGGACGGCCGGGCCGAGTGGTATCGCAACCGCTACGTCGGCTCCGCCCACGTCGGTCAGGTCCGGGGCACCGGTGACATCCCCGGCCCCAACTGGAACGGCAGCGCCGGCGGCCCCAACACCAACGTCGGTGGCTTCGCCGGCACCACGTGGGCCACCGTCGAGGCGGGTGGCACCCCGGTCGAGCTGACCTACGACCTCGAGACCGTCGGCCGCAACGACTTCTCGGGGACGCTGCCCGGCGCGTTCACCGCCCACCCCAAGCTCGATCCGGACACCGGCGAGATGCATGCCATGGCCTACGCGCCGTCGCAGTGGATGGACCACATCCAATACGTGGTCGTCTCGCCCGACGGCCGCGTCCGCAAGACCCTCGACATCCCCCTCGGCATGACCATGCTCCACGACATGTCGCTGACCCAGCGCTACGCCGTCGTCTACGACCAGCCCTGCACCGTCGACCTCGACCTGGCCATGGCCGGCGACACCTTCCCCATGCGCTGGAACCCCGACTACGGCAACCGGATCGGCCTGCTGCCCCGCGAGGGCGCGGCGCAGGACATCGTCTGGATCGACGTGCCCCTCGGCTACGTGTTCCACCCGATGAACGCATACGACACGGACGCCCCCGATGGCTCCGGTCGCGTGGTCATCGACCTGTGCCGCTACGACAAGATGTTCGACATCGACGTGCTCGGTCCGTTCGGGGACGGCGGCCAGGGCCGGCTCGAGCGCTGGGAGCTCGACCCGGTCGCCCGCACCGTGTCGATCACGGTCGTCGACGAGCGGGCCAACGAGTTCCCCCGCCACCGCGGCTCGCTGACCGCCAAGCCGTACCGCTACGGGTACTGCGCCTCGCCCTCGGTCGAGGACGGCGTCGGGTGGCCCACCCTCAAGCATGACCTCCAGACCGGCCAGCGCTGGGAGTTCGACCACGGCCCCGGTCGCGCCGCCGGCGAGCCCGTGTTCGTGGCCCGCTCCGGCGGCACGGCGGAGGACGACGGCTGGCTCCTGACCTTCGTGCACGACCTCGGCACGGGCGGCACCGACTTCGTGGTGATGGATGCGGCCGACCTCGACCGCCCCGACTACGTGGCCCGGGTCCAGCTCCCGCAGCGGGTGCCGCTCGGGTTCCACGGCAACTGGGTGAGCGACCGGGCGGTGCCGCCGCCGATGTGACCGTCGTCTCCGGTGTCGGACAGGATCGGACGGTGACCGATCACTACCGCGAAGCATGGGACGAGCTCACGGCGCCGGGTGCCGGGTTCGAGATCGAGACGATCGACGTGCGGGGCGTGCCGATCAAGGTCTTCAAGAGCGCGCCGCCGAACATGCGGGTGGTGTGGGAGCTGTCGGCCGGCCACGGCGACAAGGACTACATCGTCTACGAGGACGAGCGGTACACCTACGCCGAGGTCCACGCCCAGGTCCGGGCGCTCGCCCACCTGCTGCGCGAGACCCACGGCGTGGGGGAGGGAGATCGGGTCGCCATCGCCATGCGCAACTACCCCGAGTGGGTGGTGTCGTACTGGGCGACCGTGTCGATCGGGGCCGCCGCTGTCGGGATGAACGCGTGGTGGACCGGCCCCGAGATGGCGTACGGGCTCACCGACTCCCGACCGAAGGTGCTGATCGCCGACGACGAGCGCGTCGAGCGGATCCTGTCCCACCTCGACGGCATCCGGGCCGGCCAGCCCCTGCACCTCATCACCGTGCGCTCGGACCGGGAGCTGCCCGAGGACGCGACCCGCTGGGCCGACGTGGTGGTCGCCTCGTCGGCCCCCGACGCCCTGCCCGACGCCACGATCGACCCGGACGACGACGCCTGCATCTTCTACACGTCGGGCACCACCGGGGCTCCGAAGGGGGCCCAGCTCACCCACCGCGGGTCCGTGCACAACCTGCTCCACCTGGTGTTCATGACGACGGTGGCCGGTGCCGCCGCCGCCAAGGCCGGGACCGCGCCGGCCGCCGACCGCGCGCC
>CAZCJT010000030.1:0-13905 GCA_964498565.1 uncultured Acidimicrobiaceae bacterium | reverse complement strand
CCGCCGATGCCCGCTGCGCCGTCGACCCCGTCGTCCGACGGCTGCGCCGACCCGAGCGGCCGCCCCGCCTCACGGCCACCGATCGCCGCGACGGCGGTGTGCTCGCCCGGGAGGCGGGTGACGGCGACGATCGCCCCGCCACCGCCTACCGGCGTGCCGGTGACGAGTTCGTGCTCGTCGAGTACGGCGACATGACCCTCGAGCTCGGCCTGCGGGCCCGCATCCACGCGCTGCAGACCTGGCTCGCCGACCACCAGCCCGACGCCGTCGTCGACACCACCGCCGGCGTCCGCTCGCTCCTCGTGCACTTCGACCCCGACGTGCTGCCGATCGGCGAGCTCCTCGACCTGCTGCGCAAGGGCGACGACGAGCTCCCCGCCACCAGCGAGCTGGTGATCCCCAGCCGCACCGTGCACCTGCCGCTCTCGTGGGAGGACCCGGCGACGCTCGACGCCATCGCCCGCTACATGGCGGTCGTGCGCGACGACGCCCCGTGGTGCCCGTCGAACCTCGAGTTCATCCGCCGCATCAACGGCCTCGACGACGTCGATGACGTGCACCGCATCGTGTTCGACGCCAGTTACCTCGTGCTCGGGCTGGGCGACGTCTACCTCGGCGCACCGGTCGCGACGCCCATCGACCCTCGCCACCGGCTGGTCACCACCAAGTACAACCCGGCCCGGACGTGGACGCCGGAGAACGCCGTCGGCATCGGTGGCGCCTACCTGTGCGTGTACGGGATGGAGGGCCCCGGCGGCTACCAGTTCGTGGGGCGCACCGTGCCCGTCTGGTACCTCGACCAGCCGACACCCGGCGACGAGCCGGACGTGCCGTGGCTGCTGCGCACGTTCGACCAGCTCCGCTTCCACCCCGTGTCGGCCGACGAGCTGGTCGACCTGCGGGGTCGGGCCAGGGCCGGCGAGCTCGAGATCGACATCGAGCACACCACCTTCTCACTGGCCGAGCACGAGGCCTGGCTCGACGCCGAGGCCCACGACATCGACGCCTTCCGATGCGAGCAGCAGGCCGCGTTCGACGCCGAGCGCCAGCGCTGGATCGCATCCGGCGAGCTGCGCTGACGCGGAGCCTCGTTCCAGGAGCCCACCGTGCACCTGGATCTGCCGAGATGGCCGGAACGATCGGATGTCGCCCGGTAGGACGACACGTGGCCGTCGCGGCGACCGACCAGGCTGACGGGCTTTCTCGTCATCAGGTGACGCCGGGTAGGGTTGTTCCCCGTCCCGGCGTGACGCCGGCACGCTGCGCCCGTAGCTCAATTGGATAGAGCATCTGACTACGGATCAGAAGGTTGGGGATTCGAGTTCCTCCGGGCGCACTGGATAGGTCCAGGTCACAGGGCATATCGTGATCAGGACACACGGCTCGCACCCGGCCGTGAGAACCGAATGAGAACCGGGAGCCTCCTAAGCGAATTTCGGAGGTCCTTCTCATGCCCAGGTTCACGGGTGTGTATCGAGCCCAGAACGGCTCGTGGTACTGCAAGGCCACGCTCGGGCGCGACCCGCTCACCGGCAAGCGGATCCAGGTCACCAAGCGCGGGTTCCCCACCGCCGCGGACGCTGCCGCCGCGCGCCGGACGCTGCTCGAGGAAGCAGAGGCCGGGGATCAACCGATCGCCGCCGGCCGGTCACTGACCGTCGACGAGCTCCTCGACCTGTACCTCGACGGCATCGACGCCGACGGCCGTCTCGCCGCCAAGACCAGATACGACTACCGGCTCAACGCCGACGCCTACGTCCGACCGCGCATCGGTCGGGTCAAGGTCCGCGACCTGTCCCCGGAGGTGATCCTGGCCTGGCAGCGCGACCTGCTCGCCGGCGTCAACACCAAGCGGGGCAAGCCGCTGTCGGCCAACACCGTCCGGCTCGCCCGGGCGTCGCTGGCCGGCGCGCTGAAGCTCGCCGTCAAGAACCGGATCCTGGCGTCGAACCCACTGGCCGAGGTCGAGCGGCCGAAGCCGAAGCGCTCGATCCCGAAGCACTGGTCGCCCGCGCAGGCACGGGCGTTCCTCCAGTCCCAGGACGGCGACCGGCTCTACCCCCTATGGGCCTTCCTGCTCGGGTCCGGGGTGCGCATTGGCGAGCTGGTCTGGCTGCGGTGGGACAACGTCGACCTCGAACGCCGCCAGGTTCGCATCGTCGATTTCGCCACCACACTCGGCTACGAGCTCGTCGAGTCCGACGGCAAGAGCGTCACGTCACGGCGCACCATCGACCTCGACGACGGCCTCACCGGTGTGCTCCGGCGACAGCGTGAGCAGCAGCGCTTCGAGGCCCGGCGCGCCGGCTACGAGGCGACGGACTACGTCTTCACCAAGCCCAAAGGCGGCTCGTACCACCCGCAGGACGTGTCGAAGACGCTCGCCGAGCTGTCGGTCGAGGCCGGTCTCCCCCGGCTGACCGCCCACGGCCTGCGCCACACCAGCGCAACGCTGATGCTCGACCAGGGCGTTGCCCCGAAGGTCGCCGCCGAGCGCCTCGGCCACGCCGACCCGATGCTGTTCCTCAGCCTCTACAGCCACGTCACGCCGACGATGCAGCGACAGGCCGCCGACGCCATCGGCCAGGCGCTGTTCGGGAGTGGCTGACCCGCCGACGCAGGCCGCAGGTGCTGCCTCGCCGCTCGGATCACCGGGCTACATGTGCAGTTAGCCAGCTAGCGGCGGCACCGATCACTCCCCCGCTCAGTACGCTGCCGGCGGCCTCAAAGGCGACCAACCCGTCCGGGCCGTTCTGACCGGGCGGATCAGGTGGTTCGCCTTGCTCATCGCGTCTCGCCGGCTTGCCCATCCGCCGATCATGCTCCGCCCGGGCGGGGAGGGCGTACGGAAGGTGGTCCGACGGCGCACCGATTGCCCGGACCGGAGTTCGTCACGCACGCCGGCTATCGCTCACGCGTCAGGCAGCCGGCACGTCCGCCTCAGACTGGAGACCTGACAGCAGCCACCGCCCAGGTCGACCGGCGAGGTCCGGCGATGCGCCGGCATCTCGGCGCGTGGACGAACGCCCGACTCAACGAAGCGGGGGTCGCGTCGCCTCGATGTGGTGGTCCGCGATCCACGCCTCGATCTCGTCGGGGTCGAAGCGGAGCAGGTGGCCCCACTTGATGTACGGGATGCGTCCCTGTTCCACGAGGCGGCGAACGTGGCGGACGTTGACGTTGAGCCGGGCGGCAACCTCGGCGATGGTCATCAACGGTCGCCGAGCGGGCTGCTCGGTCGCTGGATCGATGGCGGTGGTCGTCATGGCTTCTCCTTGCCAGTCGTGGTCGTCACCCCACTAGGCCAATCCAGGGCCCAAAACCTCACGTCGATCTGGCAGAAAATCCGGCGACGAGGAGCGAGGTCGGTGTCGAACGGGTGTCGTCCCCGCGAACCACTAGGCCGATCCGGCGGCCAGTTCTCGCGCCCCGACCCGAGAAATCGACCCTGCCGCCCGGCGCCGATCGAGCCAACGCCGCCTCGATCACGAGAGCCGACCTCGACCAAGCCCCACCGCCAGAAGTGACCACCAGTGACCACCATGATCCGTCCACCAGAGAACCGTCGACAGCTCCGATCCGGCCTGGCATCACTGCCCAGACAAGGAACCGGAACGAGAACACGAGTGCAACCCCTGAAGGGTTGGGCCGGGAGGCGAGTTGACGATGGCGTGGACGCAGATCATGGGAGCCGGATCGGTCCGCTACCACCGCGACACCGTCCTCGACCGGGCCGACGACTTCCCGGGCCAGACCCTCGCCTACTACGGCTCCCGGGGCGAGACCCCGATGACGTGGGGCGGGGCCGGCGCCGAACGGCTCGGGCTGACCGGCACCGTCACGCACGAGACCTACGGGGCAGTATTCGCCGAGGGCGGTTCCCGTGACCCCGTTCTGGGGACACGGCTCGTCGACACGAAGAGGCCCGGCCTCGAGCTGGTGGTCTCGGCCCACAAGACCGTCGCCGTCCTCGGCGTGGTCGGCCGGGCGGATGACATGCACCGGATCCTCGACGCCGAAACCGATGCCACCCTCGCCTTCCTCGATGCCTGGGTCACCAAGCAGGGCGGCAGGCGAGGCAAGCGCGAGATCCGCACCGCAACGTCCGGCCTGATCTACGGACGGACCCGGCACGCCACCTCCCGGGCCGGCGACCCGAACCCGCACGACCACGTGCTGGTGGCCAACGTGGTCGAGATGCTGGATGACCGGGGAGGCTGGAAGGGCCTCGACACTGCCGGGGTGCGCGACATGGTCCATGCCGCCACGGCCGTCGGCCGCCTCCATGCCGCGTGGGAGGCGCGCCAGCTTGGCTACGGCATCACTCCCGACCACGGGCCGTCGGGCAAGCTCGACCACTTCGCCGTCACCGGCATCCCCGACGAGGTGTGCCGGCTGTTCTCCAAGCGCTCCGACCAGATCGACGAAGATGCCGGACCCGACGCCTCCTACCGGCTGCGGTCACGGCTGGCACGGTCCAACCGTCCCGACAAGGACGACGACCACACCCCCGAACAACTCATGGACCGCTGGCACGGCGAACTCGTCGGACTCGGCTACACGCCCGCATCAATTCTCGGCAGCATCGAACGCTCAGCGCCGGCCCGCCGGCCGGCGGAGCGGCTGTCGGAGCGGGAGCTCGCCGAGTTGGTCAGCTGGGTCCTGTCGCCCACCGGGCCGCTGGTCGGGGACAAGCGGTTCGGGCGCGCCGAGGTGATCCGCCACCTCGCCCCGAAGCTGCACGGCCGCCACCCCGACGAACTCAACCGCGCCCTCGGCGTCGTGCTCGCCCACCCAGAAGCGCTGCCGCTGCTCGGACAGCCCGGCGCCCGCAACCGGTCGTGGGTGCTCGCCTCCACCCGCGCCGCCGAACAAGCCATCGCCGACTGCGCCGACCGACTCGCCGAGTCGGCCAGTGCCGTGTCCGTCGAGCTGGACACGGCCGAGGACGCAGTGCGGGAGAAGGAGTGGGACATCGGCGCCCGACTCACCGCTGACCAGCGCGCCCTCGTCACCGACATCGCCACCTCGGGCCGGCAGCTCGAGCTGGTGCTCGGCGTGGCCGGCGCCGGCAAGACCACCGCCCTCGACGCCCTCCGCGCCGCCTACGAACGAGCCGGCCACCGGGTGATCGGCACCGCCACCAGCGGGCAAGCGGCCAAGACCCTCGGAGCGGCCGCCCATCTCGAGTCCCGCACCACCGCGAGCCTCTTGTGGCGCCTCCAGCACGGCCGCGATGACCTCGACCGAAGCACGGTGCTGATCGTTGACGAGGCCGGCATGGTCGACGACCCCACGATGCTCGCCCTCCTCACCACCGCCGAGATCCACGGCACCAAGACCATCGTCGTCGGCGACCACCACCAACTCGGCGCCGTCGGCCCCGGCGGCGGCCTCGAAGGACTCATCACCCGCCACCCCGCCGCCGTCCACACCCTCACCGGCAACATCCGCCAACACGACCCCGCCGAAGGCGACGCCCTTGAACAGCTCCGCAACGGCGCCGCGGGTCGGGCCGTGTCGTTCTATGCCGCCCAGGGTCGCATCCGAGCACGAGAACAACGGCTCGATGCGCTCGTCGACACGGTGCTCGCCTGGGGCGACGACGTCGACGCCGGCCACGACACGATCATGCTCGCCTGGCGCCGCGACGACGTCGCCGCCCTTAACAACCTCGCCCGCACCAACCGGCGCGCCGCCGGCCACATCGGCACGCAGAGCACCGGGCTACGAGGCGGCCGCAGCTACGCCGTGGGTGACCGGGTCGTCGCCCTCGCACCCGACCCCGAGCGGCGGTGGGTGACCAGTCAACAAGGAACGGTCACAGCCATCGACGCCCCCGCACGCACAATCACCGTGAGCTTCGACGACACGACCGAACCTGTCGAGATGCGGGGCGAGCAGCTCGACGAACGTCACCTCGATCACGCCTACGCCACCACCGTGCACCGAGCCCAGGGCGCAACCGTCGACCGGACCCACCTCTACGCCGACGGCGGCGGCCGCGAACTCACCTACGTCGCCCTTTCCCGAGCTCGTGACGCCACCACCATCCACTGCGTCGCCGACAGCATCGACCAGGCCGTCGAGGACCTCGAACGGGACTGGAGTCACGACCGCCGCCAACGGTGGACACTCGACACTGACTTCCCCGCCGCCCCCGGGCAACGCACCCGGCCAACGCTCCAGCCTCGCGTCGGCGTCGGCCTCCGACTCGGACGACTCCGAGCCGAACGAGCCGCCATCCTCGCAGCGATGCCTGCCGACACCGGTGCGGAGCACGCACGGCTCGCCATGCGGCGACGAAAGCTCACGACCGAACTGGAGGCTCTCCGGGCCGGCGCCGGGCCCTACGCCGACACCGACCTCGGCAAGACCGCGCGGCACCTCACCGCGGCCCGAGCCGACCTCGCCCGTAGCGAAGCTGACCTCCGGAAGGCCGGCGTGCTCGGGAGCCGCCGAGCCAGGACGAACCTCGCCCAGCGCCGAGCAGCCCTCGATACCGCCGCCGAGCACTGGCGCACCCTGGGTGCACCGGTCGAACGTCGACTCACCACCGCCATCGAGGAGATCGACGCCACGGTCAGCGCCCTGTCCGCTCGCAGCCTCGACCAGCGGTTCTGGGAACTCGAACACCCCCAGGTCCTCCGACGGCTCGACGCCGTCAACCGGGAGATCCTGACCCTCGAGCACCAAGCCGGGCTCGTACCAGCCGCGCCGCGCCGGCCGGCGCCAGCGGTCCCCGGTCTCGGGCGGTAGGTCATCTCTTCTGCTCGCAGCCCATTGCGTGGTAGGTGATGCTCTCGCCCGAGATTTGGGGACGGCACGACTGTCCCCAGCGCGTCGCAGTCCCGGCGTTGGGCTGGGGCGCCGATCGCACTGAACGTTTGGGGTCGCTCCGAAGCAGGTTGTGCCGGCAGCGTTCACCACGGCGGGGTGCGGCGTACGCTGGGTCTGTGTCCGTTGCCGAGCAAACCCCCGAGCCGCACGTGATGGTGCTGCCGCCCGAGGAGGCGATCCGCCGCGCTCGGCCTCTGCCCGACGGCGACGAGTTCGCGCTCGACGACATCACCGACGATGAGTGGGACGCGTTCCAGCAAGCTCTCGCTGAACGGTGAGCAACGGGGCGCTCGTCGTGGTGGACACGATGGTCGTGTCTGCGTTGGTGAACGAACGACGGGACCCGGCGACTGCCACCGAGTACCGGAAGCTGATTGATGGTCGCGCAGTCGTCATCTCGTTCGTCACCGTGACCGAGATGCGGTACGGAACGTTGAAGGCGAACTGGGGCGAGTTCCGCCGGCGCGAGCTCGAGCGGACGCTGTCGGGGCTCGTCGCCGTGCAGCCCGACGACGATCTCATGACCAGGTGCGCCGAACTGCGCGACCGATGCGAGGCCGTCACCGCGTTAGATCCCGCACGTGCTGCTCGGTCGCCGTTCGAGGCTCTCGGTCCAGCACGCACAGCGTGCCGATCCGGTGCCCGTCGGCCGTGATCAGTGGCACGCCGAGGTAGAACTGCAGGCCAGATTCGCCGGCGACGAGAGGATCCGCGAGGGTCCGCGGATCGTGACGTGCGTCTTCGACGATCCACGGGCCGTCCTGGAGGATCGCCGACACGCACAGACCGGGATCTCGACGGACCTCCGGAGCCTCGATGCCGAAGCGGGACTTGAACCAGATGCGGTCGGTATCCACGAGGCTGACGAGCGACATCGGTGTTCCACAGAGCCTCGCAGCCAGCGCCGTCGCCGACCCCCGAGGCGGCCGCTGGATGGCCCAGGACGAGGCGAGCCACCACAGCAGGACTCGCGCCATCCAAGCGCATCAAGGCCGACGCCTGCGCCACATACCTGACCAACAAGGCCAACTACCTCGACTACCCCACCGCCCTCGCCCAGGGCTGGCCCATCGCCAGCGGCGTGATCGAGGGAACCTGCCGATACCTGGTAGCCGACCGCATGGACATCACCGGCGCCCGCTGGAGCGTCGAAGGCGCCGAAGCCATCTCAAGCTACGAGCCGTGCGCGCCAACGACGATTTCGACAAGTACTGGAAGTACCACCTCGACAAGGAACGACACCGACACCACGCCACCCGCTACGCCAACGCGGCCCTACCGACAGCTGCCTGACGACGTCCCTCTACGGGAGCCGCACCCATATCACTTGAGACCCGGCGGTCGTGCGTAGAGCGCCTCGAGGTCGCCCCGGGCGAAGACCCGCCGGTGCCCGGCTCCTCGAGCCGGGCACCGATCGACGTCGGAAGGTGGCGAGCGTCCGGCTCGGACACCGGATGTTCGCCACCTTTCCGATCCTCAGTTGAGCAGCGCCAGCAGCTGATCGCTCACCGCCGGCGGGACCGCTGCGGTACCTCCCACCACCACGACACGGGTCATGCCCTCCACGATCGCAGCGGTGGCCTCGGGCACGGAGCCGTCGACCAGCAGGACCGGGTAGCCGTGAGCGGCGGAGAGCGTCGCCGCGCTCAGAGCGTCGGCGAACGTGAGGCCCGTGGCGATCGACGCGACCTGTGCACCGGGGAAGAACCGCTCCGCGACGAGCGCAGTCGTCTCGTAGCGGTCACCTCCGGCGATCGGATTCGCGCCCGGGACGGCCCGTGCGGCGGGCCCGCCGACCGCGTGCTGCGGGATGTCATCGCCGTCCAGGTACGAGCGGACGACGGCAGGCACCCGCTCACCGTCGGTCAGCACCACCACCCCTCCGGTCGCCGCCGCTGCACCGCCGGCAGTGAGGGCATCCGAGAAGCGGCCGGCCTCGCCGGCGGCGATGAGCACCTGCGTGGGGTCGGCAACCATGCGGGCCACGGCGACCGACGTCTCGTACCGATCCATGCCAGCGACGCGCTCGACCGAGTACCCGAGAGACATCAACTGATCCACGACCACGTCACTGACCGCCGCAGTGCCACCGAGCACGTGCACCGTGCTGCCGAGTGGCAGAGTTCGGAGCAGCTCCGCGGCCGTGGCCGACGGTAGGCCGTCCGATGTGGTGAGCAGGAGGGGCCCGCCCACTTCGGCGGCGGCGACACCGCCGACGAGAGCATCGGCGAATTCGTCGGCACGGGCGAGCACCGCACCGGCCGCCTCCCCGTCGGCGAAGGCCGAGCGGGACACCGCCACGCTGGTAGCGATGCGCTCTGCGCCCCGGACGCGAGCGACCTCAGGGACGCCGACCGCGAAGGGCGAGAACCCGTCCGTCATGCCGCAGATGATGTCGCGCACCACGTCGATCGAGGTCGTGATGTCCGCAGCGACCCCGCCGTTGAAGTGGAACAGGCGTAGCTCCGTTTCGGGAAGGCCCAGAGCCTCCGCCTCGGAGTCGTCGTAGGGCACGCACACCTCGGCCTCGTCGAACGCCTGGCCGGACGCTTGGGTCACGCGCAGGTCATATGCCGTCGGCAGGAGCAGCCGGTTCGGGTCCTCTGGGGGTGCGATGAGCGAGGCGGAGCTCGAACCACCGCCAGTCAGACCACGCAGCCCGATGCGCACGGTTCCAGCCGGTGTCGTCAGAGACAGCTGCGCGTTGCCGGCGGCATCGGGCAGGAAGCTGCCCGGCGCAGGAGCAGGCGTGCCCCCGCCACCGCCGCCACCACCGGCACCCGCCGGTGTGAGGGCGAGGTTCAGATCGGTGACCTCCGGCGGCACGCCGACAGCAGGGCTGATCCGCGTGACGTAGCCGGGGGCCTCGACGACGACGAACCAGCAGCCGATGGCGACATTCCAGCCGTAGCGCCCTTCGACGTTGGTCGTCTGCGGGTTGACCAGCGGGTCGATCTCCGCTGGCATGAGGGTCGGGTCGGCGGGGACGCCGCTCGCCAGGTTCGCCGGTGGCTCACCGGCGAACTCGGGCGCGCTGCGGGTGTCGACGGTGCGGCAATCGCCGAGGCCGGCGTCAGTGTCCGGCATGGCGAAGGGGATCTTGTACAGGGTCACCGTGGCCCCGACGATCGGATCGCCCGTGGAGGCGTCGCTGATGATGCCGCTCGGGTCGTACAAGGTGATCACACCAACGGTGTTGGTGATCACGGTGGCGTCGCACACCACGATCACCTCGATCGGCCCATCGACGACATCGGCGGCCGGGATGACGAAGGTGTGGAGGACGCCGTCGGCGTCAACTTCGGTGGGCTCGAAGTCGTTCCCTCCGTGGCGCAGGAACACATCGGTCAACATGGTTCCCTCAGGACACACCACCTCGGTGGACATGGTGACGTCGCTGCGGGCCCCCCGGGGCATAGAAAGGATCGGGCGGCCAAGGTCGTCTTCGGTGACCGACCCTGTGGACGACCCGGCGACGGTGCCGCTCGTGACCACGGGCTCACGGACCACGACGGGAGCGACAGGACCGGTGGAGCGCACCGGGATCGCAGAGTCGTCGCTCACCAGGAGAGCTTCGCCGGAGGCCTCGTTGCGGTACGTGCCCGGCGCGATGTCATCCGCCGAGACGGCGTCGAACGCGAGGGTCCGGGTCGCCCTTCCGTCGATCGGGATCGGGCCGGCCCAGGTGAGGCGCTGGCCCTCCACCGTCGGGTCGGCGAAGGGGCTGACGTCGAGTGTCGAGCTGCCAGGGACATAGGTGAAGCCCGGCGGGAGCACGTCGACGAGGGAGGTGAGCTCGACCGGCTCGGTGATCGGGTTGGTGATGACCACCCGCCAGCCGTTCTGGTCACCGGCGTCGATCTCGGTGTTCTCGGAGGCCTTGCGCAGCCCCACGCGGGGGACCACGCCGGTGCCCACGGCGCTGAAGCCGAAGACGAAGGTGTTGGGCGTGCCCAGCGTGGGGCCGTCGAGTGTGCTCGGTTGGCCCAGCGACCAGACGGTGGCGCCAACGAAGTCGATCGCCTGCAGTGCCTCGGTCTCGGTGGGCGCCGCGCCGTAGAAGATGTTGAACGAACGCGTCTCGCCGGGTGGGAGCGGGTCGAAGCCGAAGTCGAACAGGGCTCCGTGGTCGTTGGGGCCGGCGTCGGCAAAGAAGTCGCCCCCTGACTCGGTACCCGGTCCGATCAGGTAGCCGGACGTGTTCGGCATGCTGAGCGGGTTCGCCGTGTCGAAGCCGTTGGTGCTGGAGTACCGCAGGTTCTCGCCGACGACGCCGTCGATGGTCACGAACTCGCTGAACGCCGTCGGCTCGACGTCCCAGTCCATCACCCGCCGGTAGCGGGGCTGGATGTCGGCGTCGGTGAGGTTCTCGATGGTGACGGTCGCCTGGTACAGGAACTCGGTCGTGGATGGCGCGTACCTGTGCGTGACACGCATCACCTGTGTCGCCCCGTCGCCGAGCACGTCGACGACGGACACGACCTCGCCAGCGACCTCGTCGATGGTGAAGTCGACGACGTCGAGGTTGAACTCGCCGCCCTCGTCCTGGTTGGCCCAGCCAGACATGCCGGTGAGCTCGTCGCCGGCGCCCCAGCCCTCACATGGGCAGCCCGGTGCCGTGGCCTCGTTGCCCGTGGGCAGGAACCGGACACCGGTGAGCTCACCGAACTCAGGATCCATGAAGTTGAGCTGGCCGGCAGCGTTGATGCCGAGGCGCACCACCCCGTTGTCGATGATGGCGCCCTCCGGCAGGTGGCTGTCCGCTGCCGCGGGGTTCGCGGCCAGGACGAGCTGAGCGGCGCCGACGACCAGCGCCACGAGCGCAGCGACCAGAGCGCGCGAGCTGTGACGGCGTGCCGTTGTGATCATGCTTGTGTCCTCCACCGGGCGTCCCAGTGGCCGTGCCGGCCCGCTCACACCCCCGCCCGTCACGGATGCGACCGGGCGAAGCTGACCACGGTCGAGCGGCGCGATCAAGGATTGCCACATGACAATTGAGCGTCGGCACTGCTTACATCGTTGCCGACGTCGATGGCACCCTCGTTGGGCAGCATCGGTGCGCCAGCTCAAAGGTCGTCGATGCGCTGACGTATGCCCCCTTCCCCAGGACTCGGCCGAGTGGTTGGTCGCCCAGACCGGACACGCCACGCTTTGTGTGGCGCTGGGCGATCGCGAGGCGGCGAGCGAGCTCTACAGCCTCCTCCTCCCATTCCATGCCGTGCATGCCGTGGCCAGTGCGGAGACGCCCTCCGATGGACCTGTCGCCCTCTACCTGGGACAACTCGCGAGCCTGATGGGCGACCGCAGTGCCGCGACAGAGCACCTGAGCATTTCCCTGTTGGGCGGACACCTCATATAGGAGGAAGTCCATGTCCAGCATGAAGAAGCGGCGGGCCGGTAGGCCGTCGAAGTATCCGCCAGAGTTCCGTCGTGACGCGGTCGCGATGGTCCTCGACGAGGAACGTCCGATCGCCGAGGTCGGCCGCGCGGTCGGCGTGAACCCGGGCACGCTCGGGAACTGGGTCGGTCTCGAGCGCATCGAGCGTGGTGAACGCGAGGGCCTGACCGTCGACGAGCGGGCCGAGTATCTCGAGATGCGCGCCGAGATCGCGCAGCTGCGGATGGAACGAGAACTTGCTGCGCGCTGCCGCCGTAGCCGGGATGCTTGCATCTAGCGCCTGCGCCGGCGGAGGGGGCGGAGAGCCGACGATCGCGAGTTGTTTCGGGTACACCTCTTCCGGTGCCCAAGGCAGCGTGTCGTTCCAACAGGCGGCGGCCGAAAGAGCCGTCGCATGGGGGATCCGCTATACGGGTACTTCGAACGTCAATTGGTTCATCGTCGATGTATTGGTCAACGGCCGCCGAGTGGATGGTAAGGCCCAGAACTACGACCCGCACGGGTCAGTGAATCCAGTGGACTTCAACTCGGGCGACACGATTAGCCTGGATCCACCGACTTGATGGGTTGATCGGCGGGTGAAGGGGCGGTCTCGGCGGTCGTGATCGGGTGCCGGGGCGCGTGAGGTGAGAGGTCCGGGCGGTGGTCGTTGGTGTCGGCGCGCTGGGTGCTGCTGCGGTGCTGCCAGTCCGCTGTCCGGTGCTCAGACCGGGACGGCGGGGACGGCGCGCAGGGCGTCGAGAGCGCGGGTGAAGCTGTGCCGCCAAGGCCAGTTCGTGGGCATCCGCAGGGTGGGTGTGCCGGAGCGGTTCACGAGTCGGCCGGGGAGGTGGATGAGCTGGCGGCGGATGGTGCGGGTGACGACGAGTTCGTCGGGGCGCATGCCGCCGAGGCGGAGCGTCCAGCGCATCAGGTTGTGGGCCCACACGGCACAGGCGAGCCAGGCAGCATTGGCGAAGAACACCCCGGAGGGGCAGTGCTCCATGCCGGCGCCTTCTTTGAGGTCGCGGATGTTCAACTCGACCACAGCGTGGGCCCGGTGGTGCCGGTCGACGTCCACGGCGGTGCCGTCCAGGTTGGTGAGGAAGGCGTGGTGACGCCACTCCGGCCACAGCTGCTGCTGGGCCTTGCCGGTCAGCCGGGTCCGGCGCACAACGAGGCGGACCGATCGCTTCTTGCGTCCGGCTCCGGTGGTGTAGGGTCTGCCCAGGGTCTGGTTGACATTTCATACGCACGGCGTCGCTGTGCGGGAAGGATGTCCCCATGCCCAAGCGCTACCCCCAGGAGTTCAAGGACGACGTTGTGCGGGTCGCCCGAACCCGAGATGTGTCGTTGGAGTCGATCGCCGCGGACTTCGGAATCTCGGTCACGACGCTGAAGCGGTGGATGGCCCAGGCCGACGTCGACGACGGTGTCACCGAGGGAGTCCGGGAAGACGTGTAGGTGTCGAGCGTCGCCACCAGTGCAGACTGAAATCGGGGGTCCGGCGTTTCGCACTCCGACCGGACGATGGCCGGATTCCGAGAACTCAGTGCTGTCGTAGCCGGCGTCGGGTGCCGTCGCAGGGCACACCGCTCGCTACGACTTCTTGGCACCTCTGCGACCTGCCCCGGAAGTGCCGTTATCTTCAGCCGGCTTCGCGATAGGGCCGGTGACCAGGGTGTCGT
>CAZCJT010000029.1:0-14163 GCA_964498565.1 uncultured Acidimicrobiaceae bacterium | reverse complement strand
ACCGCCCAGAGGGGGACCACCACCCCTCTACTTCAACAACTCCCGGGACAACCTCCCGGGCGGGGTTCGCCGAACTCCCGGAACGGATCGACCCCGAAGACGATCGCGACCGAGGTCGGTGACGTGGGACTCGACACGCCCCGAGATCGGGCCGGCACGTTTGAGCCTCGCCTGGTCCCCAAGGGCGCCCGGCGGGTCGGCGGCCTCGACGAGATGATCATCTCGCTCTACGCCGGCGGGATGACCGTCCGGGACATCCAGGCACACCTGGCCCGCACGATCGGCACCGACCTGAGCCACGAGACGATCTCCAAGATCACCGACGCCGTGCTCGAGGAGGTCAAGGCCTGGCAGGCCCGGCCGCTCGAGGAGCTGTATCCGATCATCTACCTCGACGCCTTGGTGGTGAAGGTCCGCGACGGTCACCAGGTCCGTAACAAGGCCGCCCACATCGCCGTCGGCGTCGATCTCGACGGGATCAAACATGTCCTGGGCATCTGGGTCCAGGCCACCGAGGGCGCCAAGTTCTGGGCCGGGGTGTGCGCCGAGCTGGCGAACCGGGGCATCCGGGACGTGCTCATCGTGTGCTGCGACGGGCTCACCGGGTTCCCCGAGGCGATCGAGGCGACCTGGCCCCGCACGACCGTGCAGACCTGTGTCGTGCACCTCATCCGGGCCTCGATGCGTTTCGTGTCCTACAAGGACCGCAAGAAGGTCGCCGCCGCCCTGAAGGCCATCTACACCGCGCCGACCGTCGAAGCGGCCGAGACCGCCCTGTTGGAGTTCGAGGCCTCCGAGCTCGGGCAGCGCTACCCGGCGACGATCTCGACGTGGACCGCAGCGTGGGAGCGGTTCATTCCGTTCCTGGAGTTCCCACCCGAGCTGCGCCGGATCATCTACACGACCAACGCCATCGAGTCGCTGAACTACCAGCTCCGCAAGATCATCAAGAACCGCGGGCACTTCCCCAACGACGACGCCGTGATCAAGCTGCTCTGGCTCGCCATCCGCGACATCGAGGACAAGCGGGCCCGCCAACGAGCCGCCGAGGCCGGCAAGCCCCGCAACCAACGCAAAGCCCCAGGCCACCTCGTCGAAGGCGCCACCACCCACGGCTGGAAAGCCGCCCTCGGCGCCCTCGCCATCGCCTACCCCGACCGACTCGCCGGCCGGATCTGATCAACCAACCACGAGCTTCTTACACAGAAGACTTGACAGGCTCTCCTCGTGTTCGCCGGCCACCATTCCGACATGCGAGCGCTCAGCCGACTCCTGCCGCCAACGACTCGCCGTGCTGCCCCGCGGCCGACCATCGCGGTTGGCGGCGAGCAGCGCCGCCGCCGCCAGAACGACACCCCGACGAGCGCTGACAGTGACGACGCCAGCGACGACGAGCATCGGCAAACCGCAGCACACGGCGCACGCGACACCGGTGCCGAGACGCGCACCCACCAGCTTGGCGTTCACGCTCACCTCCGGGTCCCACTCGGTGTATCGGCGCGGTCCTGGTCGACTTGATTCAGAAACGACACGGCATCGTAGTATCGCGCTGTGCGCATCGGTGGTCCGCGCCGATGAACTGGCGACTCGAACGATGATGTTCCCTCTTCCGCCGCGCACGGCGACGACCAGGACAACGCCCTCTTCGCCAGTCCGATCCCGGCGACTGCCCCGGGTCGTCCTCGCAACTCGGCTGGGCGATGACACCGGGCTGCGCACCACCCACCTGTGACCCCGACGTGCCATATCCGCCTCGCCGTCGCGGTAGTCGGCCTCGTCGCAGCCGCTTGTTCCTACCAAGCCGACAACCCGGCCACGGACCCCGTCGCCGCGCCGGCGACCCAGAACAACGAGCAGCCCATGACGACAGGACCGAGCGTCACGACGCCCACGACCACGCCCGCACCGGCGGCGCCGGCAGTCTTTCGAGCCGCCGTCCACCTCATAGACGCCGCCATCGCTGATCGCATGACGTCCTCCTGGCGGTCCGGTTGTCCGGTGCCGCTCGAGGACCTCCGCCTGCTCACCATCTCCCACTGGGGATTCGACGACCAGCCGCAACAGGGCCATCTCGTCGTCCACGCCGACGACGCCGATGACATCGCGGCGGTGTTCCGCGCCCTGTACGACGCCAGGTTTCCGATCGAGCAGATCCGCCTTGTCGATGAGTTCGGCGGCGATGACGACCGATCCATGGCCGCCAACAACACCTCCGGCTTCAACTGCCGGACGGCAACGGGGTCGGACCGGTGGTCCGAACACGCCTTCGGCCGCGCCATCGACATCAACCCCATCCAGAACCCCTACGTCACCGGATCCGGTGCCGTCCTGCCGCCCATGGGGGCCGACCACATCGCCCGAGACCCGCGGACCCCTGGGTTGATCACCGCCGACGGCCCCGTCGTCGCCGCCTTCGAAGCCATCGGTTGGGTGTGGGGAGGAACGTGGGTGTCAGGCAAGGACTACCAGCACTTTTCCGCCACCGGTCGATAACGCTCATCGCTGGGTGAACGGTCGTAACTCGTCCTCCATCACCCGGAAGGAACCGGAGGAACCTTCGTCGAGGTCTGCGGTGACGGCGACCTGCCAGAACCCGGCCCGGTCGAAGTCGGCGGTGGCCTCGTACACGCCGGCGGCGCTCACGTTCTCGTGGTCGTGGCCGTCGCTGCCATCGGCGTGCGGGCTGCTGTCCTCGAGGTGGTGGCCGCCGGCGGGTTCACCGAGGACGACAGGCTCCGGGAGATCAGTGCGTGTCGGGGTGCCCGGTACGGGCAGGAACGACCCGGTTGCCGTGGCGGAGGGGCCGGGGTCGTCGTCCGTGCCGGCGTCGTCGCCCATGTGCGTGAAGATCATGTCGACGTTGCCGCCGCCGATCACCTGGCGGTCCGGGGTCAGGACACCGGCCAGGAACCGCTGGTCATCGCCGACCGACAGGTCGAACGACGCGGCCGTGACCGCCAGGTCCTCCGACGATGTCGGTGTGTGTCCACTGTGGTGGCCTCGGTGTCGCCGGTGGAGCAGCTGGCGACGAAGAGGCCGGCGGCGGCGATCAGCGCGGGCACGGATCGGAGCAACGACATGGCAGGCCATCCTCGCAGCGCCTCGACGAGGTTCCTCGTCGCCTGCTCGGTCACCGGCGGGCATCCACGTCGGCGAGGGTGTCACGGATCGCGGCGAGACACTGCTCGGGTGCGGCGAGGGGCAGGTCGTGGCCGCCGGGCAGGCGGTCGAGGGTCACGTGGTCGTGGCGGTCGGCGAGCTCGGCCAGGTACTGGTGGTCGAGGCCGTCGTCGTCGCGGCCGGCCAGGATCCGGACGGGCACGGCGATCTCGGCGAGCCAGCTGCTGGCCTCGGCGGTCAGGACGAGGTTCGAGAGGGTCTGGGAGTACGACGCCCACGAGTGCTCGACTCGGTCGTCGGCGAGCGGGCCCGGAAGGTCCGGTCGCAAGAGGCGGACTGCGGTCGCTGCGGGCGTTCGGTGGCGGCACATGAGCGCGCAGGCACGGGCGGCCAGATCGGTGTTGGCGACGAGGAGGCCGGCGAGCGGGTCGATGCGTGCGATGTGGGTTCGGGCGGACTCGGGATCTCGGTGGAGCGGCGGAGCGATCGCGACGACACCGGCAACCAGGTCGGCGTGCTGGGCGGCGAGGCGGATGGCGACGAGCGCCCCGACCGAGTGCCCGGCGACGACGATCGGTCCGTCGACGCCGAGGTGGTGGAGCGTGTCAGCGACTGCGTCGGCGTGGGCGACGGCCGTGTAGCCGTCTGAGGGTCTCGGGCCGCGCCCGAAGCCCAACAGGTCCGGTGCGACGCTGCGGCCGTCGCCGGCGACGCTGTCGTAGGCGCCTGCCCCAGTAGCGACCGCTGTTGAACATCCCGTGGAGCAGTACGACACGGATGGGGCCGCGACCGACGACGTGCGCGGGGAGCGGCCCGTCGACGATCACGCCCGCCGAGGCCGACCACCCGGTCGTGTCCGTCCGGTGCCGCCATGCGATCACGGCAATGGCCGAGGCAGTCGCCGCCATAGCGACCGTACGAGCGACCGGATGCGGATGTGCCATGCGGGGCTACCGCTTTCCGATGCGGTTCATCCGCTCGTCGTACTCCTCGGAGGTGATGTCACCGCGCGCGTAGCGCACGTCGAGCTCGTCGCGGGCGGCGCTGCCGGCCGACGGCGAACTCTTCATGTTCCGGCTCAACCAGACGGTGGCGGCGATGGCGAGGCCGAGCAGGGCGATCCCGACGAGGAACCAGCGCACCATCCACCCGCCCATCATTCCGTCATGTCCGTGCATCATCGCCATCCGGCACGGTACCGGCTGAGCCGAGTAGCCACCCCACCTGGGGTGGGGTATCATGACCGTGTGAGCGACTACGAGAAGGCTGTGACGACCCGCCTGAAGACCGCACGTGGCCACCTCGACGGGGTGATCCGCATGGTGGAGCAGGAGGCGTACTGCCCGGACGTGATGAAGCAGCTGGCCGCAGTGCAGGGTCTTGTCGAGGCGACGAGCCGGATGGTGTTCCGCAACCACCTCGAGACCTGCGTGGCCAAGGCGATGCAGGAGGGCCGCACAGCCGAGGTCGTCGACGAGCTCATGGAGACCCTGAAGTACGACAAGCGCGTCCTTCGCCCCACACCGACCGACGTGGACACTCCACCGCCGACGATCTCACCCGATCGATCGGTACCGTGATCCAGGGATGAAGAAGGCTCTCCTCGTCGCCCTCGTGGTGGTCCTCGTGCTCGTGGGGCTCCCGCTGCCCGTGCCGGGCATGGGCCCGGTCGATTGCGGCGACTGCGACCAGGCGTTCGTGGTGCACACCATGTGCCTCGCCATCGTGGGACTCGGTCTCATCCTTGCCGTCGCGCTGATGAGCGAGAGCCTGACGAGAGATCGTCGACGGATCCTGAACCTGTTGCTGGCAAGCCGTCTCGAACGACCACCGAGACTGGCCTAGCCCGACCAGCCGAAGCCGCACCGCCCGGAGTACCACTTCGGCGGTAGGCGTGCTCGACGGCCGCCCAGCCGTCGCACGATGTCGACACGGCGCGCCCGCAGCGCCCCCGGTCGACACACCCGTACGAACGAACGTCACCACTCTCGAAAGCAGAAGCCAATGCCTTGCATGAACTGGAAGCTCATCGCCGCCGTGATCGCCGGCGGCCTCGCCGTCGCCGTCACCTTCCCCGGCGCAGCCACCGCCGTCATCCCGCTGCTCATCCTCGCCGTCTGCCCCCTCGCCATGATCGTCGCCATGGCCGTCCTCGGACGCTCCGGCAACAAGGGAAAGGACACCAGCGAGATCGACGAGCTGCGTGCCGAAGTCGCACGCCTCCGCGGCGACGTTCCCGCCCAGGAGCGCCTCTCGTGAACACGCCCCACGCCCCACACCGAAGTCGTGGCGCGGCCCCCTGGCTCATCGGCTTCGGTGTCGCTGCGATCGTGGTGATCGCCGCCGTCATCGTCATCAACGGAACCGGCTCCGACGATGCTCAACCGGAGGCGGAGAGCGTCGCCCACGTCCACGGCCTGGGCGTGGACCCCTCCGATGGCGCTCTGCATGTCGCCACCCACAATGGCCTCTACCGCATGCCCGACGACGGTCCCGTCGAGCGGGTCAGCGCTGACCGGCACGACTTCATGGGCTTCACCGTCGCCGGCTCCGACTGGTTCCTGGCCAGTGGCCACCCCGGAATCGGGACGGCCGCGTTCCAGGAGCTCAAGCAGCCTCTGTTCGGGCTGATCGAGAGCACCGACGGCGGACGGACCTGGGAGCCGGTCTCGCTGTCGGGTGAGGTCGACTTCCACGGCCTCCAAGCCGTGCACGGCAACGTGTACGGGTTCGACTCGACCAGCGGCCGGCTCCTGGTGAGCACCGACGGCGGCAACGAGTGGGACGAACGCTCGAACATCCCCATCGCCGACCTCGCTGTCGACCCGGCCGATGAGGACCGCATCGTGGCCTCGACGGCCGACGGGCTCGCCGAGAGCACCGACGGTGGCCGCAGCTGGGAACGGCTCGAGGGCCCGGAAGTGGTGTTCCTTGACTGGCATGACGAACGCGGGCTGTGGGGTCTCGATGGTCAAGGGACGGTCCACCGCCGCGATGGCGACAACTGGCAGGCCGTCGAGGAGCTCGCTGGTTCCCCACAGGCGCTGCTCGTCTACGACGGCGGCGTCGTGGCCGCAGTCGACGATGGCTCGACCGTGATCCACACGTCCGAGGACGGGAAGGACTGGGCCGAGATGTACCGAGACGCTGCTGCCCCCTGAGCCCGCGGAGCCGCCGCTGGTGACGGCCGGAGCCGTCACCAGCGGCCGCTTCCCTCACGGCGTGGGTGGGTCGGCACGACGCCCGCCGCCGGCCCGCCTGCACCGTGCGAAGAACGCGTCGATCACAACAGGCGTGGTAGGGCGTGAAGTCGGCCGTGGCGTGCCGTACGACGGCGAGGCCGACCGCCGAGGCAGTTGTGACGCCGATGGCGGCGAGGGACAGGTTCGGAAGTGCCGGGGGCGGGGGGTCTATGAGGTTTCGGCTCCGGATCTGCCACAGCTCGGCACCGCAGACGCCTTCAGCGCTGATGTCCCGCGCGATCGTTCGGCGGCGCGTGAGCTGGCCACCCGCAGCTTTTTCGTCGGCGGCGCCGTCGAGGCCGACGCGCAGCGCCGCCGCAGTGCGCACGCCCCGAGAACGAACACGAACGCTGTCTCCAACGCAGTGGCCTGAAGTGCGCTCCAACGGTCCCCGCCTCGGAGATGTCCAGCAACACGGCATCAGGAGGGCGCCCGCAACGAGCGGCTCGGACCGAGGCGGCGACCCAGGCACGCGGGCGATCGGGCAGCGGGGCTATCACGCACCTCCGCGGTCGACAGGCAGCAGTGCGGCCTGGAGCCACTGCGCCTGGGCGCCGATCATCTGGACGCCGTGGGGGCGGCGGTGGTCAGCCGGTGTTGGATCTCGCCGTCGAAGGTGCGGCCGGCGCTGGTGCGCGTCCAGCCCAACGACTCGTAGAAGGACACAGCGCCTACGGTGGATGTCGTGATGGTGTGGCGTCCGCTGGCCCCCGATGCTTCGACAAGCGCATCCACGAGCTGCTTGCCGAGTCCGAGACCCCGTTGCGAATCCTCGACGGCGATGTGACACAGGACTGCCGCACTGCCCGGCAAGTCCCCTCGCTCAGCCTGGTCGGTCGGGCGCAGGTTCCGCCACACGGCGCGTGCGTAGGGGCGGAGTCGGGTGCGAGCGAACCGGCACAGCAGTGCGGGGCGGACCAAAATGGCACAGAGGCCGGTGACACCGAGCCGCATCCCGTGCTTGCGCAGGGTCTCCCGTCGATGCGCCGCCGGCTCGAGGATGCCGAGCGCGAAGCCAGCAGGAACGCCGTCAACCTCGGCTACCAGTGCGATCGCCAACGATGACTCGATGAACGTTCGGTGGTAGCGGCACAGGAACCGTGGACCCAGGGAAGGGAACAGTCCTACTGCCAGTGCTCGTCGGTGGAGGCTGCCGCTCCATGCTGCATCGGACTGACCCATCGAGCGGACAGTCACGCGTGGTGTGGCAGCCTTGAGGCTCATGGGGCGACCCTACTACGACACTTGTAGAATCTAGGATGCGCAGGTGCCCCCTTCGCGCTCGACCATGAGGCCCGGTGGCGTCCAGCCGCGATGGCTGGTCGCCGTCGCCAGCGTGACCCTGATGATCGCAGCGTGCACCTCATCGTCGCCCGAGACCGGTTCTTCGTCGGAAGCGAGCGGGTCGCCTGGCGTTACGACCGCCGCCCCGACCACTGGGTCCACGACGACCACGAGTGCCCCACCTCCGCCCTACCTACTGCCAGATGACGAGGTCGAGCCGGACCTGAAGATCGCGGCCGTACGGTTCGTCGAAGCTCTTCTGTCCTACGGCCCGTCCTCGGACCCCCTGGGGGAAGCTGTCTCTCGGCTCGCTGCGGGTGCGTTCGATCCGGCGCTCGGCGCTGCTGCCGCCCCGCTGCTGGTCGCCGAAGCCACGTCCGAGGTGGTCGTCCTGTACCCACAGCTCGGTGGGCTCGAGCCCAACGAGGCGGCCGTCATGGTCGTCGCCGAGCACCGCCTGATCCCTGCTGATTGCTGCCCGTCGAGCATCGTGCGGACCTTGGACGTGCGCCTGACACGCCACGAGGCTGGGTGGGCGGTGACCGGGCTCGAGTCCGTCGGCGGTCAGCCACCCGTGGAGAGTTCCGGGGCAGCGTCCGACCTTGCACAACAGGTGCTCTCGGACGTTTCGATTCGACTGCCGGACAGCGCTCGCTGGGACATCGAAGCCGGGCTCATCGCTGACGAGATCTTGCTGATGCTGCTCGACCTGTCCGCAGCCGGACATGCCCTGGACGTCACGTCGTTCGCATCGGGACACCCGGTGAACGTCTTCGGGCGCCCTTTCGTCTCGAACCACACGCGCGGTCGGGCGGTGGACATCTGGGCGGTCGACGGCGAGCGGGTGACGGGCAGCGTGCTTGGTAGCGGCGCGCAACGGGTGGTGGAGCGGTCTCTGGCCTTCGGTGCGACCGAGGTCGGATCGCCATGGGATCCCGACGGGCCCGGCGGTGCAGCGTTCACGAACGCGCTCCACGCCGACCACCTCCATCTCGCCTTCGACCCGTGACCCCGCCGGTCGGCGGCCGGCCGGCGGTGGCGATGGCAGTGGCGACCGCGTTGAGCCGGGCTACTGGCCTGGCTCGAACCGTGGCGCTGGCCAGCGCGTTGGGGGTGACGGCGCTCGCCGACGCGTACAACGTCGCCAACACGGTTCCGACGATGGTCTTCACGTTCGTCGTCGGCGGCGTCGCGACATCGGCCCTCGTACCGTTGCTCGTGCGATCGGCTGCGTCAGGGGGCCAGGCCGAGACCGCCGGGCGACTGATGGGCGCATCGACCGCCGTCGGCGTGCTTGCGTCCGCGTTGTTGCTGTTTGCGGCCCCCGTCGTCGTCCATGTGTTGACGATCGGCGCCGGAGGTCGGGCGAACACCGACGCCTACCGGCAGCTCGCCACGACCTGGTTGCGCTGGTGTGCACCGCAGGTGGCCTTCTACGCAGTCGGCGTTGCGGCGACCAGCATTCTGAACGCGAACCGTCGACTCTTCCTCGCCGCCTTCGCTCCCGTGCTGACGAACGTGATGACGATCGCATCGGTCGCCGCTTTCGTCGGGCTGGCGAGCGGGAAGCTCGGCTCGGCATCGGCTCCGCAGGGTGCGGTGGCTGCCTTGGGTGCCGGCACGACCGCTGCTGTCGGTGCGGCGACGCTCCTCCAGGTTCTCGGCGCCCGCCGGGTCCACCGGTCGTTGCGGCCGGCATTCGATCTCCGCCATCCGGAGATCCGGGCGCTGGTTCCGAGAGCCGGATGGATGATCTTGTACGTGGCGATGAACCAGGTGGGACTCGCCGTGGTGGTCGCCATCGCGTCATCTCGTTCCGGCGCCTTGTCGGCATATCAGTGGGCGTTCGCGATGATGCAGCTCCCGTACGCGTTGATCGCGGTTTCGGTGCTGACCGCGGCGTATCCGGTATTGACCACCTCGATCAACGAGCCCGTGAGCCTGCGGCGGGTGCTACGCCAGACGGGCGCATCGATGTGGACCTTGCTCCTTCCGGCCGCAGTTGGTCTGTGGGTGCTCGCCGATCCGATCGCGGTCTCGCTGGTCGGGGCCGACGGGGCTGACTTCGTCGCAAGTGCGACCAGGGGTTTCGCCGTGTCGCTAGCCCCGTTCGCCGCCTTCCAGCTCCTGACGCGGCTGAGCTACGCCCGCGACGACACCCGCACGCCGGCGCTGGTGAACATCGCTGTCAACGGTGCCAACATCGGTGCTGCGCTGATCGCAGTGGCGATCTCGAGATCGCCGCAGTCGTTGCTGTTCGGCTTGGCAGCGGCGCATGCCACCTCCTATGTCGTCGGCTGCATCGCGATGCTGTGGAGCTTCCGAGCTACCGGACTGGTGCTGGTCGGCGACCTGCTGCACGGCACCGGTCTCGGAGTCCAAGCCGCAGCACTCGGGGGCGCAGTGGCGGTGGCCACGCGGGCTGGGTTCGGGTACGAAAGGACAACCGGTCGGCCCATCGCGGTCGTCACCGTGCTGGCCGCTGCGTCTTGTGGCGGCCTGGCAGTCGCTGTGCTGATGATGGCGCAGGGCAGGGGGCGACGGGCTGGTCCGGTGGAGCCCCTCGCTCAGGAAGGCAGCGAGCCGACCCAGTGATGGATCGGCAGCGCTGGCATCGTCATCGTCGCAGTCGTGAGGCCCGTGGTGGCGAGCAGTGTGGCCCCGGTGAGGTCGGAGGTGATCGGTGGCTCGTCGAGCATGGCTTCCACCCGCTGGAGGACGCCCGACCCGGAGAACGCAAGCACTGCGGAGTTCGTGCCGTCGAGCGCCACCCGGGCGATCGTTCTGGCAACGAGCTGCCGATCCCCGACTGCGCAGGCGGCGTCCTCGTCGGCCCAGCGCTCGACCGCGAACCGGATCTGTCGGTCGACGCCACGTAGGAACGGAACCGCAGCTGCACAGATGGTCCCGGCGACAAGGTAGCGGTGGTGTCGGTGCCGGAGGTGGGAGACCTCATGCTCGATGACCACGCGCAGCTCCGGTCGCGACAGGCGTGACCGCAGACCCTTCGACAACAGGACGCCCCCGTCGCGCCCCGGCAACGAGTAGGCCAACGGCTCGGGAGCGTCGAGGACCGTCCGCTGCCCCCTCGACAACGCCCGCCGCTCACGCCACGTCGAACGGCTTCGCCGGGCAACACTCAGCATCATGAGCCCGACCGCGACTGTGGTCGCGGCTCCCAGGGCCCGGGACACGGGGGCGTGCCCGATGACCAGCGGCGCCCCGGGCAGGTGAAGGGTTTGGTGTGGAGCGACCTGGAGGAGGAAGGCAGCAGCCACCATCCCGATGCTTGCGACGACGGCTGAGGAGGCCGCGATCGCTGCTGTCACGAGCACTCGGGCTGACCACGACGGGTGCAGCCATCGCGGGAGACCGACGAGCGCACACGCGGCCACGAGGCAGGACAGCGTCGTGATGGTGACCGTGAGGCTCACGGTCCGTGCTCCCCGTCGAGGTCCGCAAGGACCCGCCGGAGTGCCTGCTCCTCGGTGGGGCCGAGCCCTGAGACGAACTGGCCGAGGGCGCTCATGGGGTCGTGGGCATGCCGGAGCTGGACTCGCATCCGCTCCGCCACGAAATCGGCCTCGTCGACGGCGAGGGAGTAGCGGAAGGAGCGGCCCTCCCGGTTCCTGGCGGCGAGGCCCTTGTCGCAGAGCCGGTTCAGGATCGTCGCGACCGTCGTGTACGCGAGGTCTCCGCCGACGAGAGTGTGGACAGTCGCTGCGGTGACGCCGGCTTCACTCGAAGCCAGCGCCGCAAGGACCTCGGCCTCGAGCTCTCCCATGCCCCGGCGGCCACTCATCGTTCACTCCGAGAACTCGATGGTGTGGTGGGCACTGTTGCTGGCGTGTCGGGGAGCACGGGTTTCGGGCTCCGGGCCCGTCCTCGCTCGAGCGCCTGCGCCATCTGTGCCGGGGTGACGGCGCGTCGACGGTCGTCCCTGATGCGGGCGCCGATGAATGCAACTGTTGCTGCGACGAGCAACGTCAGAGCGAGCCAGATCATGAGTACCTCCGTCGCTCAGCCTAGGGGTCCGGCTACGACATCTGTCGTCGAACGCTGCCGTCCATGCTCAGTCGGCAGCTCCCGAGCGAGCGAGATCGTCCTGTGTCGGGCTGCCGTCGTCCTGCGGCACCACCAGTGCTCCTCCGGGCTCGAGCTGTGGCTCGGGCGTCGACCCGGCGAACACGTCGAAGAGCTTGCGGGCGACGGGGGCGGCCGCGACACCACCGAAGCCTGATTCCTCCAACACCACCGCGACCGCGTAGCGGGGCTCCGGGACCGGCCCGAAAGCGGCGAACAGTGCAGTGTCCGCCTTGCCGCTGACCTGCCCCGTGCCGGTCTTGCCTGCGACCGGGAAGGCGTCGTGCGGGAAGCCCGAGAACACGCCGGTTGCGGTTCCGCCTTTGGCAGTCATGACTCCGGTGAGTCCTTCGACGAGCGGTTGACGCTGTTCGGCACGGAGATCGATCTGGGAGGCGATCCGAGGATCGAGCGTCCGGACGACGGAGCTGGCGTTGTCTGGTCGCGTCACCTTCGACGCGATGTTGGGGGCGTACCTCGTGCCACCGTTGGCGAAGGTGGCGTATGCGTTGGCGAGCTGGAGCGGTGTGGCGGCGACGTCGCCCTCGCCGATCGCCATGTTGATGTTGTCGCCGGTGAACCAGTTGCGTTCGGCGAACATTCCGGGGTTTGCGTCGAACTGCTGGCGACGCTGCTCGGGTGTCGGGATCCTGCCGTCCTGCTCCGACGGAAGCGGGATCCCGGTCTGCTGGTCGAAGCCGAACAGCCGAGCGCTCTGCTGTAGTGCTTCGTCGCCGAGCCGATCGCGACTTCTCCAGAAGTCGGCCCCGATCGCGTAGAAGTACGCATTGGAGGAGACCGTCATCGCTCGGCGCATGTCGACGTCCCCGTACGCCTTCGAACCGGCGTTCCGGAACGTGCAACGGCCGGTGCACTCATCCAACGTGAAGGAACCGGTGTCGCGGAACAGCTCGTCCGGGTTCCGCAGCCCCGCCGCGAGCGCGGCGTAGCCGGTGACGAACTTGAAGGTGGAGCCCGGTGCGTACTGGCCCTGGATAGCTCGGTTGTTGAGCGGGTACGAGTTCGCCGGATCGTTCAGATAGGACCACTGATCCGGAGCGATGCCGTTGACGAAGTCGCTGAGGTCGAAGGTCGGGTAGCTGGCCATGGCCAATACCGATCCGTCCTGCGGGTCGAGAACGACCACCGATCCGCCGGGGGCTGCGTGCGGCGGGCCTTGCCGCGGTCGCCGCGCCCGGGCGCCGTCGAGTGCTTCGACCAACAGATCCTCCGCGTACGCCTGGACGTTGATGTCGATGGTGAGCCAGACATCGTTGCCCGGGATCGCCGGTTCGGACAGGTCCTCCACCACCCGCACCGGTCGGCCCCGGTTGTCGACCTCGTACACCATCTGTGCGGGCCGGCCGCGCAGCTCCTCCTCGAAGGTGCGCTCCACGCCGCTCTTGCCCACCCGATCTCCGGGCACGTAGGACCCGTCGCCTCCCGAGCGCGCTTGCAGCTCATCGTCGTTGATCTCGCCGATGTACCCGAGGAGGTGGGTGGCGCGTGTCCCGTAGACGTAGCGGCGCACAGGACGCCGCTCCACCGACACGGACGGGAAATCATCGAGGTGCTCGTCGATGTAGATCTTCAGCTCCTCCGTGACGTCACTGGCCACCGGGACGGGCGCGTAGCGGGAGTACCGGACGTCCCGGACCCGGTCGGTCAGATCCTCTTCGGTTGAGGGCGTCCCGTATCGGGTGAGCTCCTCGGCCAGCCGGGCGAGCAGTGCCCGCTGCTCGGGCTTCGTCAGGGCGTCGAACCTGACTCGGTCGATGGTCACCACAATCGACGCTCGGTTGTCGACGACCACCTGGCCGTCTCGGTCCAGGATCCGGCCGCGAGGCGCCTCGACCTGGACGACTCGCAAGCGGTTGGCGTCGGCCGCTTCCACGAAATCCTCAGAGGAAAGCACCTGCAGGTACCACAGCCGGACGAACAGCGCGACGAACAAGGCGACACACACCACGGCGACGATGCCCAGCCGAAGCGGCGCAGCACCCCGGGAACCTGCGATCATGATCCGACGAGCATCATGTGGTCACCTCGACGCACTGTTGCCGCACCGTCAGAACGAGCCATCAGTACGACAACTGTAGTAGGTGAGTGCTGGCACAACCCATCGGGAGCCGAGACGCAGCGAGCACGTTTCAATCACCACCCGCTCGTGATGCTCGGCCCTGGCCGCCATCCAACGCAACCACGCCCAGTCAGGGGTGCCCCCTGCGAGGTTGCCGGTCACGGTAAGAGAAGCGTTGCGCCGCCCGTGTGAACGGCTACCCCGATCGAGCGGCCCGGCTCATGAGACCGTCACCGGGCCGCTCGCATGGGACACGTCACTTCCCACCCACTGGCCGAGGCAGACGCCGGTGGAAACGTCCAACAGATCAGTCAGGGTCGCACACCGTCTCGGCGCTGACCTCGTACTTCGGGA
>CAZCJT010000028.1:0-14179 GCA_964498565.1 uncultured Acidimicrobiaceae bacterium | reverse complement strand
GTACTCGCGCAGCTCGGTGAAGCCGATCACCATGTCCCAGCGGGTGAGCCGGCCGGACGTGAGCATCTGGGTCCAGTAGGCGCGGCCCTCCGGCTCCGCCGGCCGGCACAGGACGTTGCGGTACACCAGGTCGACGAACTGGTCGTGCCCGAGGTTGCCGTAGCGCTGCTGGAACTCCTGGCTGGCCGAGAACG
This sequence comes from uncultured Acidimicrobiaceae bacterium, assembly GCA_964498565.1. Lineage (GTDB taxonomy): Bacteria > Actinomycetota > Acidimicrobiia > Acidimicrobiales > Salinilacustritrichaceae > Salinilacustrithrix. The sequence continues at coordinate 13,985 of CAZCJT010000028.1, read as the reverse complement.
AGTAGGCGATGTCGCTCAGGCCGGCACCCCGGGCCCGGACGGCGAACCAGTGGTCGAAGCCGCCCTGCTCGGGCTGGCGCAGGAAGAACGCCTGGTACAGCCGCCAGATCCGGGCGTGGCCGGCCGACATCGCCACCGGCTGCGCGTACGCCGCGCTCGGCGCGGTGATCTGGCAGTCGCCGTCGGCGGCCTCCGCGACCGGCGTGCCCCCTCCCAGCACGAGGCACCCTGCGAGCAGGGCCACCGCCAACGTCGTCCGTACCGCGCTCATCGCCACTCCCACCTGTCCCATGCTGCTCCACGACACCCGCCGCTGGCGGGAGGGTCCCCTCCCGTGCCCCCGGTGGGGCTCGAACCCACGATCTTCGGATTAAAAGTCCGCTGCCTTGACCAGCTTGGCTACGAGGGCGCGGCCACCGTACCGGAGCCGCCTCCGGCGTCTCCGGCTGCCACCTCCTCCTCGACCTCCATCGGGTCGGCGACGTCGTCGCGCAGGTAGCCGACGGTGCGGGCGACGCTGGCCGTCACCGGCACGGCGAGGAAGGCGCCGAGGATCCCGAACGTCAGGCCGCCGGCGGTGACCGCGGTGATGACGGCGAGCGGGTGGAGCTCGGTGGCCCGGCCCATGACCAGCGGTTCCAGGACGTTGCCCTCGATCTGCTGGACGGCCACGTTGACCCCGAGGACGGCCAGTCCGAGGCCGAGGCCGCCGTCGGCCAGGGCGACCAGGACGGCGACGCCGCCGGCGATGAACGCACCCACGATGGGGAACAGGCCGCCGATGAACACCAGCAGCGCGAGGGGCAGGGCGAGCGGAACGCCGAGGATGAGGAGGCCGATGCCGATGAACACGGCGTCTGCGGCGGCGATGACGATCTGGCCCCGGAAGTAGGCGCCGAGGGTGCGCCAGACCCGCCGCTCGATCGCGGCGACGTCGGACCGGACCGACGCCGGGAACAGCGACGTGACCCAGGCGGCGATGCGCTCGCCGTCCTTGAGGTAGAAGAACAGCGCCAGCAGCCCGAACAGGATGCCGCTCGCCACCTCCAGCGTCCCCGCCGCCGCCGAGGTCGCTCGGGACTGGAGGCCCTCCTTGCCGCTCGCCCACCGGCCGGCGCCCGCACGCAGCTCGTCGAGGGCCGGCAGGGTGACGTCGAAGGTGTCGCGGGCCCAGGTGCGCAGGTCGTCGTACGACGTCTGGAGGGTGTCGAGGACCTGGCCCAGCTCGCCGGCGATCAGCCAGCCGATGGCACCGAGCATGCCGAGGAGCCCCAGGAGGAACACGAGGAGCACGACCAGGGCGGCGATCGCCGAGGGGACTCCCCGGCTCCGGAGCCGGTCGACCAGCGGGGTCAGGAGGGCGGCGGGGAACAGGGCGATCACGAGCGGCACGACGACCAGGCGGAGCTGGCCGATGAGCAGGCCGGCCAGGACGGCGAGGGCGACGACGCCGAGGGCGGCCCAGGCGAACACGCCGGCGCGCACGGCGCGGTTGTCGGTGAGGGGTGGGGTCACGCCGCCGTCTGTGCCCGGTCGTCGGGGCCGGAGAACCGTCCGCTCCGGGTGGTGCGCACCCCGCACCTCACGAGCCGATGACCTCCACGCTGGTGGCGAACACGGCGTGCCGGCCGCCGAAGCTGTCGTAGTCCTCGTCGTAGGGGACCCCGAGCTCCCGCTCGAAGGTCGACGGAGCGACCTCGCGGACGGTGCCCGTCACGCGGACGACGTCGTCGCTGTCGAGCCGGTCGACGATGGGCTCGTCGCTCACGACGAGCAGCCCTGCCGTTCCCGGCTCACCCGCGATGTGGAAGACCCGGTCGTCCACCTGCGCTGACACCTCGCCGCTGACCGTGACCTCCTCGCCGAGGTGCTCGTCGGCGTCGGGCTGGCCGTCACCGTCGAAGTCGTAGTCGAGGCCGGGCTCCTCCATGACGTCCTCCACCGTGACGCCCTCCTCGGGGCCGGTGCTGTCGCCGTCGTCGCCGCACCCGGCCAGCACCACCACCCCCAGGGCGATGGCGGCGATGGAGCGGACGGCGGACGGGGATGCCATGGGGGGTCACCTCTCGGGTCGTGGCCACCTCGGGCTGGCGGCCGGCACCATGGCCCGTACCTGGGTCGAGGGGCTCGGCAGACGGGATCGTCGGGTCTGTCACCGGATCGTCACGCGCCTGGTCGATACGGTCGGCCCGTGCGCATCGGCATCCACCTCCCCCAGTACGGCCGGGTCGCCTCCGGTGCGGCCATCACGGCGGCGGCCCGCCGAGCCGAGGAGCTGGGCTTCGCCGACGTGTGGGTCAGCGACCACATCGTCCACCCGGCCGAGCAGAGCTACCCGTCCCCGTTCCTGTTCGACCCGATCGTCGCCCTCACGTGGGCCGCCGCCGCAACGGAGCGGATCGGCCTCGGCACGAGCGTGCTGGTGCTGCCCAGCCACGTGCCGCTCGAGCTGGCCAACCAGCTGGCGTCCATCGACAACCTCAGCGGTGGGCGGCTCACGGTCGCCGGCGGCGTGGGCTGGTCCGAGCGGGAGTTCGACGCCCTCGGCCACGGCTTCACCGACCGCGGCGCACGTACCGACGAGATCATCGACATGCTGCGAGTCGTGTGGTCGCAGGACCCGGCCACCTTCGAGGGCGAGCACATCTCCTTCCGCGACATCCGGGTGCTGCCCCAGCCGGCGCACCCCATCCCCATCTGGGTCGGCGGCGCGAGCGCGGCGGCCCACCGCCGTGCCGTCGAGCGGGGTGACGGCTACCAGTTCGTCGGCATCAAGCCGCCGGAGGCGCCGGCCGTGGTCGAGCGGCTCCGCCGGGACCGCCCCGGCGACGACTTCACGATCTCGTTGCGCACCGGCTGGGATCCGCAGGGCATGGAACCCGACGAGATCCGGGCCGAGGCCAGGGCGTTCGCCGAGGCCGGCGTCCAGCACGTCGTCGCCGCCCCGTGGCAGAAGGACCTCGACGCATGGTTGCGATCGATGGAGCTGCTCGCGGGGTTGGTGGTCGACCCGTGAGCGGCGGGCTCGAGATCGTCAAGGCCGCCGTCGACGTCGGCATCCAGACCAACGACCTCGCCGCCCACCAGGCGTTCTGGGGCGACGAGCTCGGACTCCGCTTCGACCACGTCCTCGCGGTCGGCGGTGGCGTGCACCAGCACCGCTACGACCTGCACGGCGCTGTGCTCAAGCTCAACGCACACCGCGACCCGCTCCCGACCGACGCCGTCACCGGCTACACGGCCGTCGCCATCGTCGACCCGGTCCGCGCCGGCGACGGGGTCCAGGGTCGCCAGGGCCCCGACGGCCTGCGGGTCGCGCTGACGCCCCCCACGCAGGACGGCACCCGGGTGAACGTGATGGTCGAGGCCTCCGACGTGGGCCGTACGCTCGACGCACTCCAGTCGACCTTCGGGGGCGACCGCGCCGACGGCACGCTGCGCCTCGGTGAGACGAAGCTGAGCGTGAAGCTGCGCCGGGACCGCTCGCCCACCACCACCCGCGACGGGCTCGGCATCCGCTACCTCACGGTGCAGGTGCGCGACGTGAAGGCCGCTCACGCCCATGCCCTCGCGTCGGGCATGGTCGAGGGCATGGCGCCGCTGCGACTCGGCGACGTGGCCCACATCTCCTTCGTCCGCCTCCCGGACGGCGACTGGATCGAGCTGTCCCAGCGCGCATCGCTCACGGCGCCGCTCGGCTGACGCGCTAGGTACCCCGCGGGCTCCTCCACCGCCAGGCGTCGCCGTCGTGCTCGCGCACGACCACCGCCGGGTTGCCGGCCACGACCGTGAAGTCGGCGACGTCCTCGGTCACGACCGTGTTCGCGCCCACGACGGCGCCCTCGCCGACGCGCACGCCGCCCACGATCACGGCGCCGATGCCCACCCACGCGCCGCGCGCGATCTCCACCCGCCGACCGTCGCGCAGTCCCTGCCGCTTGATGGGCTGGGTGACGTTCTCGTAGACGTGGTTGGTGTCGGAGACGTAGACGCGGTCGGCCAGCATCGCCTCCTCGCCGATCACGACCTCACCGACGCCGGTGATGCGGGCGAAGTTGCCGATGTAGGCACCGTCGCCGATGCGCACCGTGGCCCCGCGCCCGGGGTCCAGCGCCTCGATGACGGCGAAGGCTCCGATCCGCACGAAGGCGCCGATGTGGATGCCCTCCGGGTTGACGATGGACAGCGGGGGGTCGGCGAGCTCGCTGTAGGGACCGAAGGACGCGAAGGCGGGCAGATCCGTCGGCGGCGTCCACGGCGGCAGATGGTCGAGGCCGTCGGTGTGCTGGTCGTCCACCGGCACAGTGTCACCGAACGGGATGTGGTCCGGGTGTGACCTCGCGAACCGGACATTCCGGGCCGGCCGGGGCGGCCGGTAGCATCGCTCCACCCGACCTCCCAGAACCCGAGGTGTCCGAGTGCAGCTGATCCCGAGAGAGCTGAGTCGCTCGATCGTGCGGCTCGGGCAGGCGGCGCAGAACGCGCTCGAGGTGGCCCGCTTCGGTGGGCTCGAGACCGGCGAGGAGCCCACCCCCTACGAGGTCGTGTCGGCTCGCCGCATGTACCGCCTGCGCCGCTACGGCGGCGACCACGAGGGCACGCGCCGGCCACCGGTCCTCCTCGTCCCGCCGCTGATGCTGTCGGCCGAGATCTACGACGTCTCCCCGGCGTCGAGCGCCGTCGCCACGCTCGCCGCGGCCGGCCTCGACCCGTGGGTCATCGACTTCGGAGCGCCCGAGCACCAGGAGGGCGGCCTCGAGCGCACCCTGACCGACCACGTCCTCGCCCTCTCCGAGGCGATCGACGACATGGTCGAGCGCACCGGTGGCCCCATCCACCTGTCGGGCTACAGCCAGGGCGGGATGTTCTGCTACCAGGCGGCGGCCTACCGGCGCTCCGCCGGGATCGCCAGCCTCATCACCTACGGCAGCCCGGTCGACACCCACGGCGTGCTCGACCTCGGGCGCGACGATGACCTGACCATCGAGGCGGTCGCCTTCCTGGCCGACAAGGTCCTGCCCAACCTCACCGTGCCGGCGTGGATGAGCCGGGCCGGCTTCCGCATGCTCGACCCGCTCGCCACCATGCGGAACCAGCTCCAGTTCGCGCGCCAGCTCCACGACCGCGAGTCGCTGCTGCCCCGCGAGGGCCAGCGCCGGTTCCTCATGGACGAAGGATGGGTCGCCTGGCCCGGCCCGGCCATCGCCGAGCTGGCCAAGCAGTTCCTGGTGTCCAACCGCATGCTCTCCGGCGGCTTCGTCATCGACGAGCAGCCGGTGACGCTGGCCGACATCGAGTGCCCGATCCTGTGCTTCGTCGGCACCTCCGACGACATCGCACCCCCGGAGGTGGTCCGGGCCGTCGCCCAGGCCGCGCCGGGCGCCGAGGTCCACGAGGCCACCATCGACGCGGGCCACTTCGGGCTGGTCGTGGGGTCGCGCGCCGCGGCCACCACCTGGCCCACGGTCGTCGCATGGGCCCGGTGGATCGACGACGACGGCCCGGAACCGACCGGCACGACGCGGCTCTCCCCGGACGACCCGCCCGTCCGCCGTCCCAAGACCGACCTGGTCCGGGCGGTCAACCTGGCGGCCAACATCACCACGGGGGTCGGTCGAACCGTCGGCACCGGCGCGAAGATCGGGCTGCGCGGCGTGCGCTCGCTCGCCTTCGAGGGGATCGGCTCGCTCGGCCGCCTCAACCGCATCGAGGAGGTGCGGCCGACGAGTCAGGTGTCGATGGGCCGGATCTTCGCAGAGCAGGCCGCGCTGGCCCCGGACGACACCGCCTTCCTCTTCGAGGGCCGGGGCCACACCTACGCCGCCGCCAACGAGCGGATCGACAACGTCGTGCGTGGCCTCATCAGCATCGGCGTCCGCCGCGGCTCCCACGTCGGCGTGCTCATGGACACCCGGCCGAGCGCCCTCGGCATCGTCGCCGCGCTGAACCGCCTCGGCGCGGTCGCCGTGCTGCTCCGCCCGGACGGTCCCCTCGAGCGCGAGGTGGAGCTCGGCCGCGTGGGCCGGATCATCGCCGACCCCGAGCACGGCGAGCAGGCCGCCCGGATCAAGGGCGTGGCGAAGGTGCACGTACTCGGTGGCGGCGGCGGGCCCCGCGACCTCGGATCCGCCGTCGACGACATGGAGGCCATCGACCCCGGAGCGGTGGCCTTGCCCGGGTGGTACGAGCCGAACCCGGGCCGGGCCCACGACCTCGCCTTCATCATGTTCACGGGCAGCGGCGAGCGCACGCGGGTCAACCGCATCACCAACGGCCGGTGGGCGCTGTCCGCCTTCGGCACCGCGGCGTCGGCGTCGCTGAACCGGTCCGACACGGTGCTCAGCCTCACGCCGATCCACCACCCCTCGGCGCTGCTCACCGGCATCGGCGGCGCGCTCGCCTCACGGGCCCGCCTCGCCATGACGCCCGGCTTCGACCCGGAGACGTTCTGGGAGGAGGTCCGCCGCTACGGCGCCACCGCCGTCACCTACACCTGGACGATGGCGGCCGACATGCTCGACGCCCCCACCGGGGGCCGGGACAAGCACCACCCGGTCCGCCTCTTCATCGGCTCCGGCATGCCGTCGGGCCTGTGGCGTCGCGTCGAGCGGCACTTCGCCCCGGCCAAGGTGCTCGAGTTCTACGCGTCCACCGAGGGCGCCGCCGTCCTCGTCAACGTCAAGGGCGAGAAGGTCGGTTCGGTCGGGCGGCGGCTGCCGGGAAGCGCCCCGCTGAAGATCGCCCGCTACGACGTGGACACCAGCCGGCTGGTCGAGGGCGACGACGGGTTCGCCCAGGAGTGCGCCGTCGGGGAGGTCGGCATGCTGCTGGCCAAGCTCAGCCACAGCGACGGCGCCTACCCCGACCGATCGCTGCGCGCCCTGTTCGAGGGCGGCGACGCCTGGCTGCCCACCGGCGACCTGTTCCGGGTCGACGCCGACGGCGACCACTGGCTCATCGGCAGCGTCCAGTCGCTGATCCGCACGCCGCAGGGCGCCACGCCCCCCATCCCCGTCCAGGACGTGCTCGACCGTCTCGACGAGGTCCACCTCAGCGTCGCCTACCCCGTGGTGCAGGACGACGGGACCACCGCGGTCGCCGTGGCCGTCTCCCTGCGCCCGGGGGTCGGCGCCGATCCCGCCGACCTGGCGCCCCGCGTCGATCAGGCCGTGCAGGTCCTGGCGGCGCGGGACCGGCCTCGCTACGTCCGCGTGGTCGAGGAGATCCCGCGGACCACCTGGTACCGGGTCCGCACCGGGCCGCTGCGCAACGAGGGCCTCCCGGCCGACGGGTCCGTGCTGGTGCTCGACGACGACACCGGCACCTACCGCCCGCTCACCGGCTGAGCGACGGCCGCACCTCGTAGTACACGTTCGACGGCTCCCCGGGGTCGTGGCGCACGACGCTGCCGAAGCCGGCCTGCGTGGCCAGCTCGCGGAGCTTGCTCTCCGGCAGCCCGACGGTGCCGAGGCCCATCCCGCCGGGTTCGCTGGTGGCCGACGACATGCACGACGTGACGGAGAAGCCGAGCATCATCGCCAGCATCGGGTTGGCCCGGTTCTGCTCCAGGGTGTCGGCGCACTTGATCTCCTTGACGAGGAGCGTGCCGTCGTCGCGCAGGGCGCCACGAATCGCGGCGAGGGCGTCATCGGGACGGGTCATGTCGTGCAGGCAGTCGAAGGTGAGCACCAGGTCGAACGTGGGCGCGGCCGGGAGGTCCTCGGCCCGGGCGTGGACGATCCGGACGTTGTCGAGCCCGGACGACGCCATCTTGGCCGTGGCCCGCTCGACCGCGTGGCGGGACGGGTCGTAGCCGGTGAAGCGCGACTGCGGGTACTGGCGGGCCATCGCTTCCAGCGCCACGCCGGAACCGCAGCCGACGTCGCACACGTCGGCGCCGGCCTCCAGCGCGGCGACGACGCCGTCGAGCAAGGGCAGGATCACCGGCACCAGCGCGAGGCGGGCCCAGGGCCCCAGCATGCGCTCCGTGCGATGCGCGCCGCTCGGACCCAACCGGTCGTAGGGCAGCCCGATGCCGGTGCGGAAGCAGTCGGCCAGGTCGGCCACCAGGTCGGGGGCCGGCGGCTCGCTGAACGCACCCGCGGCGAAGAACAGCGACCCGTCCTCGTCCACCAGCACGGCCCGGCCCGCCGGAGTCAGCTCGAACCGGTCGGCCTCACCTGGCGTGTGCTCGACCAGCTCCGCCGCGGCCATCGCCCACAGCCACTCCCGCACCCACCGCTCGGCGAAACCGGTGCGGGCAGCCAGGTCGGCATCGGTGAGCGTCCCGGCGCCCGCCATCGCCCGGAAGAGGCCCAGCCGGTCGCCGAGGTGGATGAGCAGCGACACCTGTTCGCCCTGCTTGAAGCCCCACACCCGGAACGCCATGAGCCGGATGGCGTCGTCGTCGAGCTCGTGCAGCGCTGCCTCGTGGGTCGTCGTGTCATCGGCCATCGCGGGAGCGTGGCACACGGGCGGGGCGTCAGCCGGTGGCGACCGGCAACCGCACCTCGAACCGGTGGCTCCCGCCCGAGCCCGGCACGTACGAGGCGTCGCCACCGTGGGCCCGCGCCAGCTCGCGCACGATGTACAGGCCGAGGCCGTTGCCGCCGCTCCCACGCGCCAGCGGCGAGAAGCGCTCGAACAGCTGACCGACGTCGTCGTCGGGGACCCCGTCGCCCTCGTCACCGACGGCGAGCACGACCCAGGGGCCGTCGGCGGTCACGGTGATCGTCACCGGCGGCGAGCCGTGGTGCTTGGCGTTGGACACGAGGTTGTTCAGGATCTGGGCGAGGCGCTCAGGGTCGGCGGTGACCACGACGCCGTCCGGGCACGAGACGACCACGTCGTCGGCCTGGGCCGAGGGCAGGTCAGCGAGGAGCCCGGCCAGCTCGATCGGGCGGGTCGACAGGTGCAGCTGCCCACCGGCGACCCTGGCCACGGTGAGGAGGTCGTCGATGAGGCGCGCCATGAGCGCCGTCTGCCGGCGCTGCACCTCCAGCAACGTGCGCACCTTGGGGTCCTGGGTCACACGCTCGTCAGCGGCGAGCAGATCGGCGACGGCGACGAGGCTGGTCAGCGGCGACCGAAGGTCGTGGACGACCATGGCCACGAAGTCGGCGTCCGAGCCGCTGGCCACCGCGCTGACCACCGGGGGCGCCGGACGTTCGGTGACGGCTCGCAGCACCGAGACGAGCTCGGTCAGCGGGCGGCCCTTGTAGACGTACTCGGCCGCGCCCAGGGCGAAGGCCTCCGCGCCGAGCGCGCTGCGCTCGAACCCCGACATCACCACGACCTGGGTCCCAGGCGACTCCTGCCGGATCCTCGGCAGCGCCTGGAGGCCGTCCATCTCGGGCATGGCGAGGTCGAGGACGATCACGTCGGGTGTCAGCTCCCGGGCGAGCGCGACCGCCTGCAGGCCGGTCGAGGCCTCCCCGACCACCTCGAAGCCACCGTCCAGGTCGAGCACCGTGCGGGTCAGCAAGCGGATGTCGTCGGTGTCGTCGGCCAGCACGACGCGGACCGGGGCTTGGGTCATGTCGTGCCGTGCACCTGTGCGGGGCGCTCCCGCACGAGGTCGCCGGCGCCGAGGCGGGTCTCGGTGTCGGTCTGGCCGAGCAGGTCCGAGATGATCCGGGAGGCCGACTCCATCGAGCGCTTGATGGCGTCGGCCGCCTTGTCCCGCTGGCCGAGGTCGAGGGCCATCCGGGCGACGGCGAGACCCTGGACGACGTCGTCGTTCAGCTCGAGGGCCTGGCGCTGGCGCTCCTTCATGTCCTCGAACAGCGCCGCTCCCCGCATGAGGGGCCCGTAGGTCTTGCGCAGGCTCCAGTAGTAGACGCCGACGCCGGCGGACAGCACGTCCCACGTCGTGACGTGCCAGCTGAACGCCTCCCGGAGCGCGAGGCCGGCCTGCTCGTCCCAGTCGAACGACGGCACCAGGAGGTGGACGGAGTGGGTCCCGTGGTGGACACCGCAGGAGAAGAAGATCATGGCGGTGGCCAGACCGAGCTTGTTGGAGCGGGCCTGGCCGGCGCTGACGAGGGGACGCAGGATCGCCCAGCAGATGAGGAAGTAGGCGACGGCCACCACGAAGTTCGCCGCCGCGCCGAGCTGCCAGGCCTCCATGACTGTCCCCCGTTCCGGGCCCGCACCGCTCACGCGTCGGGCACCCTCGTTCCCGGGGGCGAACGGTACGCCCTCACCGGCACCCGGCCACGCTCGGACGACGACCGATGCCGCCTGGATGCGGCACGCTGGCTCCCCATGGGTGCGGATGCGCATGCGGTGCTGGGCGTGGACGGCGCACGAGGCGGCTGGGTGGGCGTGCGCTGGGACGGCCGGTCGCTCGCCTGCACCTTCGCGACGACGCTCGCCGGACTGGTCGAGGACGCCAGCCCGGTCGCCGTCGTCGCCGTCGACATGCCCATCCAGCTCGAGTCAGCGGCCACCCGCGCCTGTGAGGACCTGGCCCGCCCCCTGCTGGGTGCCCGCCGCTCCAGCCTGTTCCAGTCGCCCTCGCTGGGTGCGCTCGACTTCGCCGACGACGACTACCCCGGCGCGAACTCGTGGTCGAAGGCGGTGACCGGACGGGGGATCTCGAAGCAGGCCTGGTTCCTCGTGCCCAAGATCCGCGAGGTGCGGGCGCTGGCGGCGGCCTCCACGGTGCCGGTCCGCGAGTGCATGCCGGAACTGTCGTTCCGTGCCATGCACGGCGAGCCGTTGGCGCACCCGAAGACGACGTGGTCCGGCCAGGCCCTGCGGGTCCGCCTGCTGCGCGAGCAGGGCATCGAGCTGCCAGACGACCCCGGTCCGGCCGGCCGGGTCGCCCCCGACGACCTCATCGACGCCGCCGCCGTAGCCTGGTCGGCCCACCGCATCGCCACGGGCGGGGCCGAGCGCATCCCACCAGATGGCGACCCCCGTGCCGCCATCTGGTGGTGACCGCCGACCCGACGAGATGTGACGACACCGGCCCACGTCGCGCCGGCGCACGCAGGGGCGCCGGCGTGCTGGTCAGCCGGCCACCTCGCGGGTAGGAACGCCTCGTGCCCCAGATCCCCCTTCCCATGAAGGCCACCGCCGGCGGCCTCCCCGAGGGCGACGGTTGGATCTACGAGGTGAAGTGGGACGGCATGCGCGCCGTGGTGGCCGTCGACGACGGGCACCTGCGCCTGCAGACGGCCAGCGGCAAGGACGCCACCGTCTCGTTCCCCGAGGTGCAGGGCCTGGCCGGAGCGCTCGGCGTGGAGTCCGCGGTGCTCGACGGGGAGGTCGTCGCCTTCGACGAGCAGGGGCGCCCCTCGTTCGGGCGGCTGCAGCAGCGCATGCACATCGGCGATCGCCGGGCGGCCGCGGCGAGGGCCGAGGCCGTGCCGTGTGTGCTGGTGCTCTTCGACCTGCTCGCCCTCGACGGGCGCGCCGTCGTCGGGCTCCCGTGGTCGGAGCGCCGCCGGCTGCTCGAGGAGCTCGTCCAGCCCGGGCCCCACTGGCAGGTTCCCCCCGTGCACGAGGACGGACGCGCGCTGCTCGACGCCGCCACGGCGAACGATCTCGAGGGCATCGTGGCCAAGCGGGTCGGTTCCCCGTACCGGCCGGGCGCCCGCACGCGCGAGTGGGTGAAGGTCAAGATCCGCCGCCGCCAGGAGTTCGTGGTCGGGGGATGGGCGCCTGGCAAGGGCAACCGCGGCGGGCGCATCGGGGGCCTCCTCGTCGGCTACCACGACGCACCGGGCAGCCCGCCGCTGCGCTACGCCGGCCGCGTCGGGAGCGGTCTCGGACAGGCGGAGCTGGCCGAGCTCGAGGAGCGCTTCGCCGAGATGGTCGTCGCCGACTGCCCCTTCGACCCACCGCCGCCGCGCGCCCACGCCGTCGACGCCGTGTGGCTCCACCCGGAGCTGGTCGTCGAGGTCGAGTACGCCGAGTGGACCTCCGACGGGCGGCTGCGGCACCCCACCTACGCCGGGCGCCGCACCGACAAGGACGCCGACCAGGTCACGGCTGATCCGTGATTCGGGTGGTCCGCGGCGACGTGCGCGAGGATCGGCACCGATGGACGCCGTGACGAGCCGGGACAGGATCCGCATGACGATCCCGGCCCTCCTCGCGTACGTCCGCCTGCCCCGCGTGGCCATCGCCGGCCTCGCCACCCGCAGCGGCTTCTCCTACGACGAGGTCGAGGACCTGCGCCTGGCCGTCGGCGAGGTGTGCCAGGTGCTGCTCGACGGAGGCGACCGCGAGGGCACGCTCACCATCGACTTCAGCCTCGCCCGCGGCACCGTCCGGGTGCAGGTGGCCATCGACGCGCCGCCCCCCGGCCACGACAGCCTGGTCGAACGGCTGGCCGAGCAGATCCTGGCTGCGACCGTCGGCAAGCTCGAGGTCCACGACGACGGCCGCTGCATCGCCTTCGCGATGACCGCTGCCGAGGACGACGACTGACCGCCCCTCACCTGCCGCTGGAGCCGAAGCCGCCGGTGTCGCGGTGGCTGACGGGAAGCTCGTCCACGGGGGCGAAGACCGCCGACGCCACCGGCCGCAGCACGAGCTGGGCGATGCGGTCGCCACGGTGCACCTGGTAGTCGTCGGTCGGGTCGGTGTTGACCAGCACCACCTTGAGCTCGTCGCGGTAGCCGCTGTCGATCAGGCCCGGGCTGTTGAGCACGGTGACGCCGTGGCGCAGGGCGAGGCCGGACCGGGGCTGCACGAAGCCGGCCCAGCCCGTCGGGATCGCGATGGCGATGCCCGTGGGCACGAGCGCCCGTCCGCCGCCGGCGACCAGCAGCGCGTCGTCCCGGGCGACGAGGTCGGCGCCGGCGTCGCCGGGGTGGGCGTAGCCGGGTAGCGGCAGATCGGGGTCCAGCCGGCGGACCGGGATGGTGAGGGCGTCCACCCCGCCACGGTACGGCGGTAGCGTCGCCCCGATGTTGGCGTGGATGGACCTGGAGATGACCGGCCTCGAACCGGACCGGCACGTGATCGTCGAGATCGCCACCATCATCACCGACGACGACCTCGAGATCGTGGCCGAGGGCCCCGACCTCATCGTCCACGCCACCGAGGACGAGCTGTCCCGCATGGACGACGTGGTGGTGCGCATGCACACGCACTCGGGCCTGCTCGACGCCATCCGCTCGTCGGAGGTGTCCCTCGCCGACGCCGGCGCCCAGACGCTCGCCTTCCTGCGCCAGCACGTGCCCGAGGCCCGCACCGTCCCGCTGTGCGGCAACTCCATCGGCACCGACCGGCGCTTCCTCGCCCGGTACCTGCCCCAGATCGAGGACCACCTGCACTACCGCAGCGTCGACGTCTCCACCATCAAGGAGCTGGCCAAGCGCTGGATGCCCGAGCTGCTCGAGGCCGCGCCGGCGAAGGTCGGCTCACACCGGGCCCTCGACGACATCCGTGAGTCCATCGAGGAGCTGCGCTTCTACCGCGAGGCGCTGTTCAGGGACGGCGGCCGAACCGCGTCGGCAGCCGGCGCCCCCGCCAGCTGACCGATCCCCTCCCCGTGGCGACCACCGATCGGGTGAACACGGCGAGGAACACCGCCAGCTGGAGCGGGAACGACAGGGCCGTGAGCGGACCGAAGCGACCCACCTTCCTCGCCATCCACCACACCTGGGCGGCGACGACCCCGTAGAGGGCGGCCGCCGTCCAGATATCGGCCCCGCCGAGCAGGGCTCGCACCGGAGCCACCGTCGCCTGCACCAGCAGCGTGAGCCACGCCACGACGAGCACGCCGGTGAGGGCCCGGATGTGCGCGGCGCCGGCCGCCAGGTTCTTGGTGAAGCCCTCGACCAGCTGGCCGACGCCCAGCGGGTACATGCGAAACGCCACGTCGTCACCGCCGGCCAGCACGCGCACCGGCAGGTCGTGGGCTCCGAACGCGTCGGCCAGCGCGACGTCGTCGATCACCGAGGCCCTCGCGACGGCGTGGCCGCCCACCCGCTCGTGGTCGATCCGCCGGCAGGCCAGCACCGGGC